>JAZOOC010000027.1:0-16750 GCA_045654825.1 Clostridia bacterium
ATACTCTCATTAATTCGGTTATGGGAAGTATCGGTCTTGAGTCTACAATAAAAGCGATAGAAAAGGGTATGAAAATCGCCCTTGCCAATAAAGAAACTCTCGTTGCCGCAGGAAAAATCGTTACCGAAACACTAAAAAAGCACAACGGAACACTTATTCCGGTAGACAGTGAGCACAGTGCTATATTTCAGTCCCTCATGGGAAATGATAGAAAAGGACTTAAAAACATAATACTTACCGCATCGGGAGGTCCTTTCTTCAATAAAACAAGAAAAGAGCTTGAAAATGTTACGGTAAAAGATGCCTTAAATCATCCCAACTGGTCAATGGGTGCTAAAATTACAATAGATTCCGCAACCATGATGAATAAAGGTCTTGAGATAATAGAAGCAAAATGGCTGTTTGATACTGAAAACATAAAAGTTGTTATCCACCGCGAAAGCATTGTTCACTCAATGGTGGAATATCTTGATAATTCAGTAATTGCACAGCTTGGCACTCCAAGTATGAAAATACCCATACAATTTGCCCTGACCTATCCCGAAAGACTCCCCTGCGATGTAGCATCCGCAGATTTTCCAACAATCGGAAACCTCTCTTTCTACGAGCCTGATTATGAAACCTTCGGATGTCTTAAGCTTGCGATTGAGTCTATGAAAAAAGGCGGTCTTGCACCTCTTTGTATGAATGCAGCAAACGAAGTAGCCGTTTCCTATTTTCTTAACGGCAAAATTAAGTTTCTGCAAATTGAAGAGGTTGTGGGAAAAATGCTTTCAAGCTTTGAAAACCGTTTTGATTATACATTATCCGACTGCCTTATGGCTGATAAGGAAATAAGAATAAAAGCAGAAGAGTTAATATCGAAAGGAATGTTAAATTGAGTACAATTTTAACCGTTATTTACGCAATTATTATTTTTTCAGTTATAATTTTCGTGCACGAATTCGGGCATTTTTTCACAGCTAAGCTGTTTGATGTTAAAGTAAGCGAATTTGCACTTGGAATGGGTCCTGCTATTTTCAAAAAGCAAAAAGGCGAAACGCTTTATTCATTAAGAGCTATACCATTAGGTGGTTTCTGTGCTATGGAGGGCGAAAACGGAGAAAGCGACGACCCCCGTTCTTTCGGCAGAAAAACCAAACTGCAGAGATTTATAATTCTTGTTTCGGGTGCTTTAATGAATCTTATTTTAGGATTTGTTGTAATGCTCATTTTCCTTGGCGTTTATAACAATACAGGCTTTGTTTCCACCGTTATTGATACTGTGGACAGTTCTATGCCTGCTTACGAAGCCGGAATAAGAGAGGGCGACCGCATCATAAAAGTCAACGGTCACAGAACAAATATAAAAACCGAGATAGATGTATTTGGAAGCTTTTCCAAAGATTATGATATAACAGTATTAAGAGGAAAAGAAAAGCTAAACTTTACCGTTACACCCAAAGAAGTAGAGCTTACCTCAAACGGCGAAACCTATAAAAGAAAAATGATAGGCATTTCTTTCAAGCTTGATGAAAAGAACCTTCTTTCAGTTATTAAATACTCATATCATAACTGCGTTTTTATGGGCAAACTGGTTATTATTTCTATAAAACAGCTATTGACGGGAGCGGCATCTCCTGCTGACCTTTCGGGTCCTGTTGGAATAATTAACGAAATAAATACCGCCGCTAAAAGCGGACTTGCAGATATTTTATCACTTTTATGTCTTATAACAATAAACTTAGGACTCTTTAATCTTCTTCCAATCCCTGCACTTGACGGCGGAAGAATACTTTTTATAATAATAGAGGCAATTATAAGAAAACCAATCAATCCCAAATATGAAGGACTTATACACGCAATAGGATTCATTCTTCTTATAGGTCTTATGCTCTTTGCAACGGGAAATGATATATTAAGACTTTTTAAAGTCTGAAAGGAATTAAAATGAAGATAAATATAGGCGGTGTATTGATAGGCGACGGTGAAAACATTGCCGTTCAGTCTATGACCAATACAAATACTTTGGATGTTAATAAAACAGTATACCAGATAGATGCACTTACCGATGCGGGAGCGGATATTGTAAGAGTAACCGTACCCGACAAGGAATCGGCAGAAGCTTTAGCAGAAATTAAAAAAAGAATAAAAATCCCTCTTGTTGCGGATATCCATTTTGATTACCGCCTTGCTGTTTTATCGGCTGAAAACGGAGCGGATAAAATAAGAATAAATCCCGGAAACATCGGCGGAGACGAAAATGTTAAGGCTGTTGTAGATGCCTGTAAGAAAAGAAATCTTCCCATAAGAATAGGTGTAAATTCAGGCTCTCTTCCAAAAGATGTTGTAAAAAAATATCCTGTTCCCTGCCCCGAAGCTTTTTTAGAGGCAGCGGAATATCACATAGGACTTTTAAATAAATTTGATTTTGATGATATTGCAGTTTCCTTAAAATCCTCTTCTGTTCCCTTAACTGTTATGGCATACAGAGAGTTCAGAAAAAAACACTCCTATCCTCTCCATGTGGGAGTTACCGAGGCGGGCTGTGAATACGACGGAATTATAAAATCTGCCGCAGGAATAGGCGCACTTTTAATAGACGGCATCGGAGATACAATAAGAGTTTCTTTAACAGATGATCCGGTTAAAGAAATCAAAGCGGGGCGTTCTCTTTTAAAAGCACTCGGACTTTTAAAGGGTTATCCTGAAATAGTATCCTGCCCCACCTGCGGAAGAACAAAAATAGATATTATAAAAATCGCAAACGAAATAACCGACCGCGTTTCCAATATTAAAAAAGAGATTAAAATAGCGGTTATGGGCTGCGCGGTTAACGGTCCGGGCGAAGCAAGAGATGCCGACATCGGTATTGCAGGCGGAGACGGATGTGCACTTTTATTCAAAAAAGGCGAAATAATCAAAAAAATAAAAGAAGACGAAATAATAGAAACACTTCTTTCAGAAATCGATAAATATTAGTAGGGAGCAAATACATATAATGAATCTGACTGAGCTTTTTTCCAATTCAGAAAAAGTAAATAGCTATAAAGATATTCTTTCCTTATGTGAAATTGCCAATGTTAACTTAAATAAAGCGGCAAGAAAAGCAGAGGTATTTATAAATTCGCAGGTAATAATACCAAAGGAAATTATACTTGATATTTCGGGCGATATAAAGAAATGCTACAACCTCAATGTGATAAAGCTTTTCACAAGATATCCCTCCGAGCTTTTTTCCACTGATTACTATAAGGAAATACTCTATGTAATAGAAAAGAAACTTCCTCAGCTTTATTATTTTGTTAAAGACTCTAAAGCTGAGCTTAACGATGATGTTTTATCCATTCATTTGAAAGCTAACGGAAAGGATATTTTATATTATAACGACCTTGATAAATTTATCTCGGGTGTTATAAGAGACGAATTTCATATACCTGTTACGGTTGAATTTATACCGTCAGAAAACACCCTTTCTCAACCGAATTTAGAAGAAAAAGACCTTGAAATCAAAAAAATAATAGAAGAAAACGCAAGAAAAGCAAAAGAAGCAAAAGAACATTCTTCTCCCGCAAAAGACAATCAGCCTAAAGAATTCAATTTCCGAAAGAAATATGAATTTTTATCTGCCGAAATCTCAACTTTAAATGCTGAATCGGGCAGAGTTAAAATAAAGGGAGATATTTTCAAATCCGAACGCAAGGATTTCAACAACAGCGACAGAGGAAGTGTTACCCTCTATCTTACCGACTATAAAAGCTCGGTTATGTGTCGTTTTATGGGCAAAAAGGCAGAGCTTGACGAAATGGAAGCTGAATTTCCAACCGGATGCTCGGTGGAAATTTCGGGAGAAACAATGTATGACAAATATCTTCGTGATTTTGTTGTTGACTTCAAAGCTAAAAATATAGAAAAATACGAAAAGAAAGAAAAAAAAGACAATGCCGAAAAGAAGAGAATA
Organism: Clostridia bacterium; assembly: GCA_045654825.1. Lineage (GTDB taxonomy): Bacteria > Bacillota > Clostridia > UMGS1840 > HGM11507 > JAZQFU01. Next base: position 3,941 of record JAZOOC010000027.1, read on the forward strand.
GAACTTCATCTTCATACGAATATGAGTGCAATAGACGGCATAAACGATATAAAAGATTACGCAAAACGCGCTGCCCAGTGGGGACACAGTGCAATCGCAATAACCGACCACGGTGTAGTTCAGGCATTCCCCGATGCTTATGCAGCGGCAAAGAAAAACGGAATTAAGCTTATCTACGGAGTTGAGGGTTATCTTGTTGATGACCGCTTAAATGTTCTTACCGGACATGCCACCGGCTCACTTGACTCTGAATTTGTTGTGTTCGATATTGAAACAACAGGGCTTTCTCCCATAAACGAAAGAATAACTGAAATCGGTGCGGCAAAGGTTTCGGGCGGAAAAATAATTGATAGATTTTCCACCTTTGTAAACCCCGAAATGCCAATCCCGCCAAACATAGTAAAGCTTACGGGTATTACCGACGATATGGTTAAGGATGCACCCTTAATTGACTCTGCATTAAAAGACTTTTTCGAGTTTGTTAAAGATGCTCCCCTTGTGGCACATAATGCAAATTTCGATGTTTCCTTCATAAAGGCAAGTGCCGAAAGACTCGGAATGGAGTTTCACATTCCTTATATTGATACTCTTGCCATGTCGAGAGCGCTTTTGCCACAGCTTTCAAAACACAAATTAAACATAATCTGCGATTATTTAAAAATCAGTTTAGAGGGACATCACAGAGCGGTTAACGATGCAGAAGCTACTGCAGAAATGTTTATTAAGTTTATCGAAATGTGTAAGGCAAAGGAAATAACCGTAATAGAAAAATTAAATTCAATCCCTACAGACACCGAGGCTTCGCATAAGGGTGAAAGCTACCATGTTATCATTCTCGTAAAGAACCGCACAGGACTTAAAAATCTTTATAAGCTTGTAAGCAGTGCCCATATTAATCATTTCTATCGTAATCCGAGAATGTTAAAAAGCGAAATAGATGCTTTAAGAGAGGGACTTTTAATCGGCTCTGCCTGTGAGGCGGGTGAGCTTTACCGCGCCGCAGTTTCTGGAAAATCTGATGAAGATTTGATTGAAATAGCAGACTTTTACGATTTTTTAGAAGTTCAGCCACTTGGAAACAACCAGTTTATGTTAGATAGCGGAATGGTTTCCTCTGTTAAGGAGCTTGAAAACTTAAATAAAAAGATTATAGAAATCGGCGAGATTACAAACAAGCCTGTTGTAGCAACAGGTGATGTTCATTTCCTCGATGAAACAGGCGGTTTATACCGTGCTATCCTTATGTCGGGTAAAAAATTCAAGGATGTTGACAATCAGCCTCCTCTTTATTACCGCACCACCGAAGAAATGTTAAACGAATTCAAATATCTTTCCTATGAAAAGGCATATGAGATAGTTGTAACCAACACCAATCTTATTGCAGATATGGTGGAGGACGACTTCCCGCCCGTCCCTCCGCAGAAATGCCCTCCCGTAATCGAGGGTGCAGAGGATGAGATAAAAGAGCTTACATATAACAAAGCATACAGCATATACGGAGACCCGCTCCCCGAAATCGTTGAAAAGAGAATTGAAAAAGAGCTTAATTCGATAATCAACAACGGATTTTCGGTTATGTACTTAATCGCGCAGAAGCTTGTTCACAAAACCAATTCTGACGGCTTCCTGGTTGGGTCGAGAGGCTCGGTTGGCTCTTCCTTCGTTGCCTTTTTATCGGGTATTACAGAGGTTAACTCCTTAAAAGCCCACTATGTATGCAAAAACTGTAAATACAGCGATTTTGATACCTCCTCCGATTATACTTCGGGTTGGGATATGCCCGATAAATACTGTCCCAACTGCGGAGAGCTTTTAAAGAAAGACGGACAGGATATCCCCTTTGAAACCTTTCTCGGCTTCGACGGAGATAAAGAACCAGATATCGACCTTAACTTTGCAGGTGTTTATCAGCCGATTGCCCACAAATATATAGAAGAATTATTCGGTGAAGGACATGTATTCCGCGCAGGAACAATCGGTACAATTGCCGAAAAAACCGCATACGGATATGTAAAGAAATATTATGAAGAACGCGGAAGAATAATAAACAACGCAGAAACAGACCGTCTTGTTCTTGCCTGCACAGGTGCGAAAAACACAACAGGACAGCATCCGGGCGGTGTTATAATCGTTCCAAAAGACAATGAAATATATGAATTCACCCCCATACAGCATCCTGCGAACGATAAATCAACCGGAATTATAACCACTCATTTCGATTATCATAAAATCGACCAGAACCTTTTAAAGCTTGATATACTCGGTCATGATGACCCTGCCGTACTTAAAATGCTTGAAGATTTAACAGGTCTTAAGCCTACAGAAATTCCTATGGACGATAAGGATATGATGAGCATTTTCCTATCCCCCGATGTTTTAGGAGTTTCAGCAGAAGATTTAGGCTCAAATACGGGAACTTTCGGAATTCCCGAATTCGGAACAAAGTTTGTAAGAGGAATGCTTGAGGATATAAAACCGAAAACTTTCGGCGACCTTGTAAGAACTTCGGGATATTCTCACGGAACAGATGTGTGGCTGGGAAATGCCCAGGAACTTATTCAGCAGGGAATACCCGTTAAAGAAACTATCTCAACCCGTGATGATATTATGCTTTATCTTATGAACTACGGACTCCCACCCAAGCGCGCATTTACAATAATGGAACAGGTGCGTAAAGGAAAGGGTCTTAAGGATGCCGATGTTGAAGAAATGAACGAGCATAATGTTCCGCAGTATTACATAGATTCCTGTAAAAAAGTTAAATATCTCTTCCCCAAAGCACACGCTGTTGCTTATGTTACAATGGGACTTAGAGTTGCTTATTATAAAGTTCACTACCCTCTTGAATATTACTGTGCATACTACACGGTAAGAGGCGACGACTTTGATGCATCGGTTATGGCAAACGGAAGAGATGAAGTATTAAAAGCAATGGGAAATATTAATGCAAATCCGAATGCAACCGCAAAAGATAAAAGCATCTATACACTGCTTGAAATTGTAAATGAAATGTATTTAAGAGGCTTTGAGTTTTTGCCGCTCGACTTATACAAGTCGGAAGCCGACAAATTTACAATAGAAGACGGAAAATTAAGACCGCCTTTCACCTCGGTTAAGGGGCTTGGGCTTTCGGTTGCGGAAAGCATTGTAAAAGAAAGAAAAGAAGAATTCTTCACCAAAGAAGATTTTATACAAAGAACAAAAGCGGGCTCTTCAATAGTTGAGCTTTTAACAGAGCACGGCTGCTTTAAAGACCTGCCGGATTCTTCTCAGACTACATTTTTTTAAGGAGAGGTTAAAATGGAACGAAAAGGGAAAATTAATTATTATCTGGATATTGCGGAAGCAATACTTGCAAGAGGAACATGCCTTCGAAGAAATTACGGTGCTATAATCGTAAATAAAGACGAAATAATCTCTTCGGGCTATACAGGCGCACCCAGAGGCAGACAGAACTGCATTGATTTAGGTCACTGCACAAGACAAAAACTCAATATCCCCAGAGGCGAAAGATATGAGCTTTGCCGTTCAGTTCACGCAGAGGCAAATGCCATAATAAGTGCCGCAAGAAAAGATATGATAGGAGCAACTCTGTTCCTTGTTGGAAAAGATATGGAAACAGGAGAGCTTGACTCTAAAGCCGAGTCCTGTTCTATGTGTAAAAGAATGATTATAAATGCAGGGATTGAGCAGGTAATAGTAAGAAATACTCCCGAAGAATATACCATCACAAATGTGCGTGACTGGATATATAATGATGATACTATTAGTTGACAAACATTATTTGCTGTGCTACAATGGTACAGAACTTTATTAAATAATTAAAAAAAGGTGATAAAAATGAACGTACTCGTTACCGGTGGTGCCGGTTATATCGGTTCCCACACCCTTGTTGAGCTTTTAGAGAGCGGTCACGAAGCAGTTGTTATTGATAATTTATCAAATAGCTGTGAAGAATCCTTAAGAAGAGTTAAAAAGATAACCGGAAAGGATATCAAATTCTATAAAGGCGACCTTCTTGACAAAGAATATGTAAACAAAATATTTGAAGAAAATAAAATTGATGCAGTTATTCACTTTGCAGGTCTTAAAGCTGTTGGCGAAAGTGTTGCAAAACCTTTATGGTATTATCAGAATAACCTTATTTCCACATTAAACTTATGCGAAGTTATGGCGGCTCACAATTGTAAAAAGCTTGTTTTCTCCTCTTCTGCAACAGTTTACGGAAAGCCTGCATCACTTCCTATAACAGAAGATTTTCCCTTAAGTGCAACAAATCCTTACGGACAGACCAAGCTTATGCAGGAATATATTTTAAAAGATTTATATGTTGCGGATAACGACTGGGATATAATCATTTTAAGATACTTCAACCCCGTAGGCGCTCATAAGAGCGGTCTTATAGGAGAAGACCCCAACGGTATTCCCAACAACCTCGTTCCATACATTGCAAAGGTAAGTGTTGGAAAATTAAAAGAAGTTAATGTTTTCGGTAACGATTACGACACTCCCGATGGAACAGGCGTAAGAGATTATATTCATGTTGTTGACCTTGCGGTTGGCCATGTTAAATCAATAGAAAAATTAGCTGAAAAAACAGGGGTTAAGGTTTATAACCTCGGAACAGGAAACGGTTTCTCTGTTCTTGAAATGATTAAAGCATACGGAAAAGCGGCAGGAAAAGAAATTCCCTACAAAATCGGACCCCGCCGTCCCGGAGATATAGATGCTTGCTATGCAGATACTTCCCTCGCGGAAAAAGAACTCGGATTCAAGGCAATAAAAACATTAGACGATATGTGTAAAGACAGCTTTAAATGGCAGGAGGATAATGAAAATGGCTACAAATAAGAAAATACTTTGTGTAATGGCAGCAGGAATGGGAAGCCGCTTCGGCGGTCTCAAGCAGATTGAGCCTGTAGGTCCCAACGGAGAAATTATAATTGACTATTCTGTTTATGATGCAATTGAAGCAGGCTTTGACAAGGCTGTATTCATCATCAAAAAGCAGATAGAAAAAGATTTCAGAGAAGCAGTTGGTAAAAGAATTGAAAAAATTATCGATGTTGACTATGCTTTCCAGGAAATCGATAAAATCCCTGAAAAATATATTCCCGAGATTACATCCGAAAGAACAAAACCCTGGGGAACAGCTCATGCAATTTTATGTGCTGAAAAACAGATTGACGGTTCTTTCGTAACAATCAATGCAGATGATTACTACGGCAAAGACGCATATAAAGTTACCTCTGAAAAGCTTTCGGAAGATAACGATGAATACGGTCTTGCAGGATTTATTTTAAAGAATACCTTAAGCGATAACGGTACTGTTGCAAGAGGTGTATGTAAGGTTAAAGACGGATATCTTGAAAAAATCGACGAAATAACCAATATCAAGGATATGAAATACGAAGACGGCGAAGGTAAAGTTATAACTCTTCCCGACGATACAGTAGTTTCTATGAATATGTGGGCATTAAGACGTTCCATATTCCCTCACCTCGAAACCGGTCTTGTTGATTTCTTTGAAGCAGGAAATGCCCAAAAAGTTAAATCCGAATACTTCCTCCCCTTAAGAATAGGCGAACTTGTTGACGAAGGTAAAGCAAAGGTTGAAGTATTAACCACCAAAGACAGATGGTACGGTGTTACTTATAAAGAAGATAAGCCCGAAATTATGGCAGCAATGAAAAAATATCACGAAATGGGATTATACGACAATATATAATTTATAACAAGCCCGAAAGGGCTTGTTCAGCGTGTCGATAAACCTATCGGCATGCTGGCAGACTGCGAAAAAGGAAGTTATATTTCGCGGAAATGAATGCAGACAGTACGATGGTACGGCAAGGCTCATTTTCGCGGAAAGCAAGAAGCAACACAGTTTTCTCGATGATTACCGTGTTGCTTTTAACAATTAGTTTTCGGTTTGTCGAAAATCGTCAAAGCCTGCATTGTAATTTTTTCTTGCGGTAGAACGACTTTTTCGACAATCCAAACAAGCCCGAAAGGGTTTGTTTATATTTTAAAGCTGGGGGATTTTTATGAAAAAATTAAAAGTTATATTAATCGGTGCAGGCGGCAGAGGAACGGGATACACGAATATTATGGCAAAATATCCCGACAAATTTGAAGTAGTTGCCGTTGCAGATCCATTGGATATAAGAAGAAATTATATAAAAGAAAAACATAACCTTCAAGAAAAGGATTGCTATACAGACTGGACTCCTTTGCTTGAAAAAGGAAAAATCGCTGATGTTGCAGTTATCGGAACTATGGACAGGGATCATCTCGCACCCTCTTTAAAAGCTATTTCCTTAGGGTATGATTTGCTTCTTGAAAAGCCTATCGCTCCTACTCCGGAGGAGTGCAAAATAATAACCGATGCAGCAGAAAAGAATAACGTTAAGGTTATTATATGTACTGTTTTAAGATATACCCCATTCTTTATGACTATAAAGGATATAATAGATTCCGGAAAGCTTGGCGATATTATTTCCATAAACCATGAGGAATGTGTAGGAAATGAGCATCAGAGCCACAGCTTTGTAAGAGGAAACTGGGGAAATGAAGAAAGAAGCTCCAGTATGCTTCTTCAGAAATCCTGTCACGATATGGATATACTTCAATGGCTTATTGGTAAAAGACTGAAAAAAGTTCAGTCTTTCGGCTCACTCACCTATTTTGTAGCAAAAAATGCTCCCGAGGGTGCACCCGATTTTTGCGTTCAGGGATGTCCTGCAGCTGAAACCTGCTTCTACAACGCAGAAAAGCTCTACATCAAGCAGACCAACGAAGAAACCTGGTTCAGAAGCCATGCTTCTAAAGTAGCAGAGCCAAGCGACGAAATAATGAAAGAGGTTATAACTAATACCAACTACGGAAAATGCGTATTCAAATGCGACAATAACGTTGTTGACCATCAGACTGTAAATATGCTCTTTGAAGACGATATAACCATAACATTTTCAATGAACGCATTCAATAAAGGCGGAAGAAACATCCATATTATGGGAACAAAAGGCGAGCTTAACGCAAATATGGAAGGCGATTCCGCAATCAGAGTATACAACTTTTCAACCAAAGAAACAGAAGAAATTTCTATGTATGCAAAAGACGGTATCGGCGGTGGTCACGGTGGTGGTGACGATGGTATAATACTTGATTTATACGACTATCTCAATAAAACCTACACAGGAAAATCCGTACCTGAAATCAAGGATTCTTATACTAATCATCTTATCGCTTTTGCCGCTGAAGAATCAAGAAGAACAGGAAAAGTTATAGATTTTGATGAATACGAAAAAAGTATTGACTTGAAATTGCAGTAAAATTGTATTATAATACTACAGAGGAGATGATTTACTGTGATTTTAACAATAGATATAGGCAATACAAATATAGTTATCGGCGGTTTTTTAAAGGATGAACTTAAATTCGTTTCAAGAATAGCAACCAATTCCAAAAAGACCGAAGATGAATACGCAACAAAAATCCGTAGTGTTCTTGCACTTCACGATGTTGAAAAGTCTGAAGTAAGCGGTGCTATAATTTCTTCGGTTGTTCCTCCACTCAATTCTATTGTTAAAAAGGCCTTGAAGCTTATCTATAATGTTGAACCCATTCTGATTGGACCCGGAATAAAAACGGGAATAAACATCCACTGCGACAACCCTTCAAGCGTTGGTGCTGACCTTATCTGTGCTTGTGTTGCTGCACATCATATATACGGAAGTCCGTCACTTGTTATTGATATGGGAACTGCTACTAAAATTATGGTTATTGACAAAACAGGCACATTTATAGGTGTTTCCATTATTCCGGGTGTTGATATGGGTCTTAAAGCACTTGCAAGCGACACAGCACAGCTTCCTCAAATCAGCCTTGAAGCACCAAAATCAGTTATCGGAAAGAACACCGTTGATTGTATGAAATCAGGTGTTATTTTCGGAAACGCAAGTCTCATCGATGGTATGATTGACCGATTTAGCGATGAAATGGGTCAAGAGCTTAAAATTTACGCAACAGGAGGGCTATGCTCCACCATTATTCCACACTGCAAACACAAAATTTCAATTGATGAGAACCTTGTTTTAAACGGTCTTAAAATCATTTATGATAAAAATAAATCTTAATCCGATATATTCCCCACAAGGGTTTATATATAATACGCGTTGTATCGCTATATTTGGCGAACGACAGCAAGGAGGAATTTTTATGAGCAGAAAAACTTCTGCAAAAACCCTCGTACTGGCGGCAGTTCTTACCGCTTTGGTAGTTCTTCTTCAGTATATGGGAAGCTTTGTAAAGCTTGGACCATTTTCAATTTCATTGGTGTTGATTCCGATTGTTATCGGCGCGGCAACCTGCGGAATTGGTGTAGCGTCCTGGCTGGGACTTGTTTTCGGTGTTGTAGTGTTATTAAGCGGAGATGCCGCAGCATTTCTTGTAGTAACCGTGCCCGGAACAATAATTACAGTTTTATCCAAAGGAATCTTATGCGGATTCTTATCGGCAGTTGCCTACAAGGGTGCAAGAAAACTTTTAACAAAAATTGCACCGAAAAACGGCAGATACTTAGCGGTAATCGCGGCGGCTATTGTATGCCCTCTTGTTAATACCGGAGTATTTCTTATCTGTTGTTTAATTTTCTTTATGCCGACTATTGCTTCCTGGGCGGAAGCTTATGGCCTTTCCGGAAATATCGGACAGTATATGATAGTCGTACTTGTCGGCGCAAACTTTATATTTGAGCTTATAACAAATATAATTTTAAGCCCTGTAGCATCAAGGCTTATTGATTTTAAAAACAAATAACAATTATAGGGGCTGTAAAAAAACGCAAGTTTTTTTACGGCCCCTTTATTTATGTTACTGCGATTCCTCTGTGACACTGGGGACGGTTCCTGATTGTCCATAAATAATCTTTGATTTGTCGACATAAATTATAAATATTGTTGTGATACAATTGATGGGTGACAAATAAAAAGGAAAATGAACTCTAAATATGATATAATGTTTAATAACCACAAAAAACATGTATCAAAGGAGTCATTTTCCCATGAACATTTTAACATCAAATGCCCACTTTCGTCAACGGGTAATTAAAAGAAGTTACAAATATGGTGTAACGGAGGCTGCGAAATATTACCGTATAAGCAGAAACGCAATATATGAATGGCGAAATAAATATGACGGCAAGAGTTGGAAAAGTCTATTAGACAGAAGTCACAGACCGCATCACCATCCAAATGAGCATACACCTGCTGAAAAAGAAATGATTTTAAGGCGATATCCCAGATATAAAGACGATATGATTATGCTTTGGGATTCTCTTAGGAAAAGCGGATATAAACGCAGTTATACAAGTTTAGTAAGAGTGGTTAATAAATGGATAAGACCAGAAATAAAACAAAAACAGGGACAAAAGGGACGGTCCTTTTTTGTCACTTTCTTTACCAACCCTAATTTAAAAGGCGATGTGATTTCTCACATCGCCTTTAACTCATTATTCCTGAGCTTTTTTCTTATAGATTTCGTATCTTTCTGCCAAGTCTTTTTCTGCTTTCGCAAAAAGCTGTTCAGCTTCTGCGGGATAAGCTTTCTTAAGCATCAAGTAACGGTTTTCGCCTTCTAAGAATTCTCTTACTGTTCCTGTAGGCTCTTTGGAATCTAAGATGAACGGATTCTTTCCTTCTTCTTTAAGTTCGGGATTGTATCTCCATAAGTGCCAGTAGCCTGTCTGAACAGCTTTCTTCTCTTCATTGATTGAGTTAGCCATATTGCCCTTCTGTTTAATACCATGGTTAATACAGGGAGCATATGCAATGATAAGAGAAGGACCGGGATAAGCTTCAGCTTCTTTAATTGCTTTGATAGCCTGGTTCATATTAGCACCGAGAGCAATCTGAGCAACATATACATAACCGTAAGTTGTAGCTATCATACCGAGGTCTTTTTTCTTAACTCTCTTACCTGATGCAGCGAATTTAGCAACTGCAGCAGTAGGAGTAGATTTAGATGACTGACCGCCTGTATTGGAGTAAACTTCAGTATCAACAACGAAGATATTGATGTCTTCGCCTGTAGCGATAACATGGTCAAGACCGCCGTAACCGATATCGTATGCCCATCCGTCACCACCGAATGCCCAGTTGGACTTCTTAACGAGGTAATCAGTTCTGTCATTAATATCTTTAAGCTCGCCTTTTGTGCAATCAGCATTAGCAAGTGCAGCGATAACTTTTTCTGCAGCAACTTTGGATTCTTCAGCATTGTTCATACCAGCTATCCAAGCTTCAAAAGCATCTTTCAATTCAGCAGATACGCCGTTTGCCATAGCTGTTTCCATCTTGAATTTAAGAGTTTCTCTTATTTTCTTAACAGCAAGAACCATACCAAGACCAAATTCACCATTATCTTCGAAGAGTGAGTTAGCCCAAGCAGGACCGTGACCCTTACAGTCTGTGCAGTAAGGAGTGCTGGGTGCAGAACCGCCCCAGATTGAGGTACATCCTGTTGCATTTGCAATCATCATTCTGTCGCCAAAGAGCTGAGTGATAAGCTTGATATAAGGTGTTTCACCACAGCCTGCACAAGCGCCTGAGAATTCAAGGTAAGGCATAGCGAACTGTGAGCCTTTAACTGTTGCTTTATCAACTATATTATCTTTAATTTCAACTGTCATAGCGTAATCCCAGTTTGCGCCGTCAACATCTTTAACATCATCAATAGGTTTCATTGAGAGACAGCCTTTAGGACATGTATTTACACAAACTCCGCATCCGAGACAGTCAGCAGGGCTAACCTGGATACGATATGTTAATCCGTCCATACCGGGACCTTTAGCAGCAACTGTATCGAATGCTGCAGGTTTGTTTGCTTCTTCATCTGCATTTAAGAGGATAGGTCTTATAGCAGCGTGAGGACAAACGAGTGAACACTGGTTACACTGTAAGCAGGTATCTTTATCCCAAACAGGAACAGAAACTGCAACTGAACGTTTTTCATAACGAGCTGTGCCCTGCATAAATGTACCGTCTTCGATACCATCGAATGCACTAACAGGAAGAGTGTTACCTTTCTGTGCATTGATAGGCTCAACTATCTTTGTGATAAATTCGGGTTTATTAACATCTGCTGCTTTAGCTTCGTCTTTAGCATCTTTCCATGAAGCAGGAACATCGATTTTAACGAGTGCTTCGAGAGCAAGGTCAACTGCTTTGCAGTTCATTTCAACAATTTCAGGACCTTTTTTGCCGTAAGTTCTTTCAATAGCTTCTTTTAAAAGTCCGATAGCTTTTTCCATAGGAATAACTTCTGCAAGTTTGAAGAAAGCAGACTGCATAACCATATTGATTCTGCCGCCAAGACCAACTTCGCCTGCAATTTTAACTGCGTCTACAATATAGAAGTCGATATTGTTTTCTGCAATATATCTCTTCATGTTAGCAGGAATTTTTTCTTCCAGCTCATCGGGAGACCATACACAGTTAAGAAGGAATGTTCCGCCTTTTTTGAGACCTTCGAGAACATCTAACTGATAGATATATGAAGGCTTGGAGCAGGAAATGAAGTCGGATTCATCGAGAAGATATGTGGATTTGATGGGTTTTTCACCAAATCTTAAGTGAGACATTGTTACGCCGCCGGACTTTTTGGAGTCGTAATCAAAATAAGCCTGAGCATACATATCTGTATTGTCACCGATGATTTTGATTGCATCTTTGTTAGCACCAACAGTACCGTCTGAACCGAATCCCCAGAATTTGCAACGCTTTGTTCCTTCGGGAGCAGCATTGATTTTTTCAGGTAAGGGTAAAGAAAGGTTAGTAACATCGTCGTTGATACCAACAGTAAATCCGTTAACGGGATTATCGAGCTTTAAGTTGTTGAATACAGCTGCCATCTGAGTAGGAGTTGTATCTTTTGAACCTAAACCGAAACGACCGCCAACGATAACGGGAGCTTTTGCTTTTCCGTTAAAGAGACCGCAAACATCAAGGTATAAGGGTTCGCCTAAAGCACCGGGTTCTTTTGTTCTGTCTAATACTGCGATTTTTTCAACAGTTTCGGGAAGAACATCGAAGAAATATTTTGCGGAGAAAGGTCTGTATAAGTGAACTTTAATAACACCAACTTTTTCTCCGTGAGCATTTAAATAGTCAACAGTTTCTTCAAGAGCTTCACATACAGAGCCCATAGCAACGATAACTCTTGTTGCATCGGGAGCACCATAGTAGTTGAAGGGTTTATATTCTCTTCCTGTGATTTCGCTTATCTGTTTCATATAGTCAGCAACGATATCGGGAAGTGCATTATAGTATTTATTGGAAGCTTCTCTGCCCTGGAAGTAAATATCAGGGTTCTGAGCTGTACCTCTTAATACCGGATGTTCAGGATTTAAAGCACTGTCTTTAAATGCTTTTAAAGCATCTTTATCAAGAAGCTTTGCTAAAGTTTCATATTCCATAACTTCAACTTTCTGAATTTCGTGAGAAGTTCTGAAACCGTCGATGAAGTGAAGGAAAGGAACTCTTCCTTTAATAGCAGCAAGGTGAGCGATACCACCTAAATCCATAGTTTCCTGAACGCTTCCCGAAGCGAGAAGAGCGAAACCTGTCTGACGGCAAGCCATAACGTCCTGATGATCACCGAAAATTGAAAGAGCGTGAGCAGCAAGAGCTCTTGCACTAACGTGGAAAACTGTAGGAAGAAGTTCACCAGCGATTTTATACATGTTAGGAATCATAAGAAGAAGACCCTGAGAAGCTGTATAAGTTGTTGTGAGAGCACCTGCTGCAAGTGAAC
>JAZOOC010000028.1:0-4028 GCA_045654825.1 Clostridia bacterium
GATGATTTATATATAAAACCCATTAACAGATTTTACGATGTAGCTCCAAAATCCTATGATTTCAATAACTTTGTTGGCAGTGCAGATGGTTACACCACAATGCCTGCAGGATTTACCCGCCATCATGGTACAGCATATACAGATGCTTCATCTACTTATGAAGGCATTTTCGCTGAAACCACAAGCAGAGGCACAAGTATAAAAGCGGAAAGTAATAAAAAGAGAACAGGCTCCACCGATAATGCACCCTATATTTCAACAAGTGTATCAACCATTGAAAAGACAAAAACAGGCTATCTTGAATTCTCTGTTATGCGTCCTGAAAAGTCCGCAGCTCTTTATGTAACAACAGGTAGCTATACCAAACCCCTTGCACTCATTAACCATAAAGGATCTTTATCGGTATTTGATAAAGGCACAGGTATAAGCTTAACCAATAAAAATGAATGGTATGATGTTAGGATTCAATTTTCCACAGAAGATTTAACAGCCTATGTAGAAGTTTATAATGGTAGTAAGCTTGTGGGAAGCTCTGCTATTATGCAGACGGATTCCACAAAAAATTCATATAAGAATGTAAGAGGAAAAGATATTACAACCTTATCTTTTGGATTATATCTCTGGGATACAATAAATGCTAATGCCGGCGATGTGTCTTCGATTATATTTGATGATATAGCTTTTGGTGTAACAGAAGATATTTATATCACATCAGATGGCTACGAAACCTTTGATATTGCATATTCTTCACCACTCACAGCAACAAAGGTTCCTGCAGGAAATGATGTTAAGGTAACATTTAACAATACAATAGATAAAGACACATTTACTGCATCAACTATCACAGTAAATGGAACAGCTGTTACCGCTGACCAGATTAGCTTTGGTGCAGATAATCATACCGTAATTTTAAGTGGTGTTACTACAGAAGCCGGCAAGCACTATCATGTGGCATTCAAAAATGTGGCAGATACAGCAGGCAACACTCTTGCTACAGACTACATAGAATTTGATACAAAGCTTCCTGATTATGTTTTGAGCGATGTTAAATTCAGTAAGGGTACAGGTGCAGATGAATATGTTTATGAAGTAACAGAACCCGGCGTTGTAAACGCAAGCTTCACAGCACTCACAAATAACGGATATACCTTAGATATGCTTTATTATCTTGCACTTTATAAAGATGGTGCTGATGGATGTGAGCTTGTTTCAATAGTAAGCGATGATTTAAGAATTTCAGGTGCAGAGGACACATACTCTCTCTCTGTTACAGTTCCAAGTGATGGCGCAGCTTACACAGTTAAAGCTTTCAGATGGAGCACAAAAAATATCGAACCCTTATGCGAAACAGCAGAGCTTCGCGATACAAACAATCAAAAAGCTTCTCCTGCAATAATAAAATAAGATTTATATTTGAACCCGTTTGAAAGGCAATGTCGTCAACCCCCAAAAATTAGATTGTCATTCTGAAGGAACACAGTGACGAAGAATCTCAAAAATAAGATTCTTCGTCACTTTAAAAACGACTAAGGCGCTTTGCAATGCGCTGGGCAGACGACATTGGTTTGAAAGGAGCTTATTATGAAAAACAAGTTTATAGTTATGTGCCTTATAGCGGCACTGCTGACATCACTGCTTCCGGGCTCAGTTTTTGCGGCAACTACCAAAGACAGTGTGCTATATACCTTCGATAGTTTTGCAGGCTCTCAAGAAGGAACAGCAGTTCCTGCGGGATTTACACTCAGAACAGGTACCGCTTATGTGGATGATAGCACAGGCTATGCCGGTGTATGGAGCAAGGACCTTGGCGGAGGCAACAAAGCTTTTGAATTAAAGGCAAATAAATCCGCAGGTCTTGGCTTGGGAATTCACTATACCGCAGGTACTTACACAGGAACAATAGAAGCATCTGTTTCGCTTTTCCTTAATGATTATAATATAAGAAGATACTTTGGTGTTTATGACTGTAATCACTACGGAAACGAGTTTATGCAGATTCGTGAAACTAACGGTGCTGTATATTTTTTTGGAAGCAGCGCCGGAGTTAATCTTTCGCTCAATTCCTGGTATGATGTGAAAATCACATACAATTTAAAGACCAATCTTGCCCATTGTGAGATATGGAAAAATGGCACTAAGGTAAAAGCTATGGATGTCACTAAAAAATTAGACAGAATATCATCATCTATTGATTCTCTTTATGTTTATCATTCAAAGACAGCATCGCATTTTAAGGGAACTACCGGTAGCCCTGAAGTATCAGCCTGGGACAACCTTGCTATAAAAGAGGTTGATGATTATGTTTATCCCCTTAGCGAGTCATATGATTTTGAAACATTTTCAGGTGATGGCGTAACTGCACCCGTTGGGCTTACCTTCACGGGAGCAGAAGCTGCTAAAACAACTCTCACTTCGTATGAATTAAATGGTAATAAGGTTTTAAAATTTGCTTCTCAAGGTGTAAAAACAGCAAGCATTGTTAAATCCTTCCCCTTAAAACTAAATGGCAGAGTTGCTATTGTGGCAGATATAACCACAGACAGCTCTGCAGCATCTGTAACACGCTTTTTTGGAGTGAATTCTGCTGTTCCGCTTTTGGTTTTTGACAGTACCACTGACAAAATAATGCTTAGCTCAAGTGAAGTGGCACCGCTTTCCGACGGACAGACATATTCAGTTGTCTTAGAGCTTAATTCTCTTACCCAAAAAGCAAAAGCTAAGGTAACATCAAATGGAATTTCATATACTGCCCAAACAGATATTGATGCAAGCTTAGCACCCTATAGCAGCCTTGGTTTCTATGTTGACAGTATAGCAGACGAATCCATATGCTACATTGATAATCTTGGTATCTATTCTGTGGCAGAATTTGGTGCAAGCTTAGCTTCTCCCATAAATGCTGAGGGTCTTGTTACCAAAGAAACGGATTTGGTTGTGAAATACACCAACCCCCTTAAAACTCTTCCTTCTGTAAAGCTTGGCACAGAAGATGTTGATTCTTCCTTAATTTCTGTGAGTAACAAAAATGAACTTGTGCTTGAAATAGCAAATTCTATTGATTTTGACACAGCATATACTCTCACATTAAATGATGCTGAGGATATTTTTGGTAACAAAATAAGTCTGGAAATTCCATTCAAAACAATAAAAGAATATGAAATAGGAAGCATTGGTCTTACAAAGTCCTCAAACAAAGTAAATGCGAGTGTAACAATAAAAGCAAATGTTTCTCAGCCTATAGAGGCAACACTTATTGCAGTACATTTCACATCAAGCGGTGAAATGGCAGATGTTGATATAGCAAGCGATAGCGTAGCTTTATCATCAGGCACTCTTACTGCAGAAGTGTCAGCTACAAGTGATGGCTACACAGAAGCATATCTTGTAGATAGCATAGCTACCTTGCTTCCTCTTGCCGATAAGGTAGCTTTGGGAACTGCACCTGCAGTGTGTTCGGTAAATCCTTTAACCGCAGATATCAGCTTTAAAAGCAATCAGGCATCAGGGCTTATAACAGCAAGTAAGCTTGGCATAGGCACAAAAGTATGTGGATTTATAGTTCTTAAGCCCGGAAAAACATCTGCTGATTTAAATTCAAATCCCGAAAGCTCCATTTGTTATATCAAGCTTTTTGGCGATGAATACACAAAGGATGGGTATGCATTCCCCATAAAAGGCTTAGATGGCGATTTTGATGTACTCTATAAGAGTGGAAACAATGCAAGTTATATTTCTGATGCTTTCAGAATGTATTCGGTTGAGACAATAAATAGTGTTCTGGCTCTTATAAATACTCCTGTTCCAAACTGGAATGAAGTATTTAGCGACGGAAACAGTGCGGTTCTTTCAATTGACACTACCGACTATATTGCGCTTACCTCTGACCTGAAGCAAAATGTTCATACGGATATTCTTGCCTCCAGAGCAGCACTTTTAAATGGTGAGTTTGCCCAGCTTAGCGAATTTGTAGACATCTATGATATAGCTCTTGCACCGCAGACAATAAACGCTGCGTTAGATGGCAATAG
>JAZOOC010000029.1:0-7500 GCA_045654825.1 Clostridia bacterium
GGGTAAGGCTTAAACTTCAAACTCCTATTTATAGAAATCAAAAGCTTTTCCAAAAATATTATACCACGCCTTTGCGGATTTTTCAATAACTCTTGCGAAAATCGCGCAAATGTGATATTATATAGACACAGTAAAGAGAGCGACACGCTCAAAGAAAGGTGAAAGAACATGTTAAAAATTATCATTGCAGCTATCGCACTTATAATCATTCTTGTTATGATATGGCACGAAGAAAAAATCATAGCGTTTGAAGAAAGATTATCAGACAAAATCGCAGACAGAATCGGTTACTATATAGCGCAGGTTATATTGTGGTACAGACGCACAAAAAGAAACTTGACAAAAGGCAGATAACGCAGAGTGACGCAGGCGGCGCAAGCCGCTTGCGGTAATGCGGCGGCAGCGGTCACAAGCCCGCAGCAAAAAAAGAAAGGTGATTTTTATGACATATTACGAAGAAGTAAGAGCAGCCGAAACCGAAATTTTAACGGCGAATATTTGCGGTTATAAATGCGAAATTGTAGAGATTGACGGCGCAATTTTGCTATATGCAGACGGTTATTTTGAAGGCGAATTATACGAAGAAGAAACCCCCGAAGAATATATTGAGCAGGTCAAAACAATTCTTGAATAAACGCAGAGCAGCACGGCGCAGCCGTGTTAATGCGGGCAAAGGTGAAAGCCTTTAGGCGGTTGCAACCCCGCAAAAAAATGAATATTGAAAGGTTGATGTTATGAAAGCATTATCAGTCAGAAACCCGTATGCACACTTGATTATGTGCGGTGAGAAGGAATTTGAGTTTAGAACATGGCAGACCGATTACAGGGGCGATTTGCTTATTTGCAGCAGCGCAAACCCGAAAATCAAAGACACTATTTGCGGTCATGCGTTAATTGTTGTGCGCCTGAATGATATTATTGAGGTAACAGCGAAGAACTACAAAGAGTTTGAGCTTGACGAAAAGCCCGAAGGCAAGTTGTATGCGTGGCAGCTCACAGACGGCAGAGTTGTAAAGCCGTTCCCTGTGAAAGGAAAGCTGAATTTCTTTAATGTTGATGATGAATTGATTGAAATTCTCGACAACGGCGACGACAGCTTGACAGAAGAAGAAGCAGAAGCACTTTATCTTGAATATATAGAGCCGCTTATGTATTCAGGCAAACAGGGCGAATAAAACCGTTATATTTGCATTGTATCGCCCTTGTGGTATAATATACTTGAAAGGGTGATACTAATGAAAATTATAAACGGTCAAAACTACTTTAATGAAAAGTCGTTTAATGAAATTTGCGAAGCGTTAGAAAAGGCGGGTACAGTGCAGGTTTATATTGACAGCATAGGTCACGCCCGAAACAACAACGAACAAGAAGCATACAAAGAAGCGTTAATTGAAAAGTATGCAGACCGTTTGAAAGTTGATAAAATCGACGGCGGTTATAGTTATTCTTATGTGTACAGCTTGCGATATTTTGCGGGCGGTGCTACAAACGATTAAACAATTTAACAGAATCAAACAGGGCGGCTTGCTTAAAGTCGCCTTAAAAAGGAAGAAGGTGAACACATGGTAAAACGAGGTATAACGCCTGAACAGGCACAGAAAATCCGTGAAACAAAGGGCAAAGAGGACACCAATCTGCAAAGGTTGAGAGTAGAAAAGGGCTTGTCACAGACCGCATTAGCTGCAAAGTCAGGAGTAACAAAACGAGCAATTGAATGTTACGAGCAGCGAACAAGAGTTATCGACAATGCAAAACTCGATACACTTTGCCGCTTATGTTTTGCGCTTGATTGCAAGTTAGAGGATATTCTTGAAAACAAAGAGCTGATTGAAAAATTCAAGTTGGCGAAATAATAACCCGTGAAAGCGGGTTATTTTACGAACTAAAATAACTGAAAATTCTGACAAGGAGATAAAATGAAATGACACATAGCAAAAAGTTAATTGAAATGTTAGACGCTTCTTTTGCAGAGCAGTACGAAAGACGAGGATTACTTACCGCACCGCACACCGCCGACGCCCTTATAGCAAAAGGCGTTCTTATTACACCCGAAACAGGCATAGGGGATTTATCAGACGGTTATCACACTTTCAATGAATTATATCATCACAGAGCAGTTTTGTTTTCCGTGATATGTAATTCCCGCCCTGATATAGCTTGGAAATCAAAGTTGCACGATACAGGCGATATGTATGAGGGAATGTTTATTGTTGGAATTGAAACACCGCAGGGGCAGGCTACATACCATTACGACATAGAGCCTTATTGGGATATGTTCAAAGTAAAAGAGCTTGACCGTGCTCCAAAATGGGACGGACACACGCCGCAGGAAGCTATTAAAAGGATTGAAAGCTTAACTGATACAAAGCAGATACCGAAAAGACCTGATTTTGAGGGTGACGGATATGACGAAAACGGCTATTTAATTTATGACACTTGGATATGCCCTTGCTGTGAAGAAAGGTATGAAGTTGATTATGAAGAACATAAGCATTGCCCGAATTGCGGTCAAGCAATAGATTGGGGTGATACGGAATGAGTTTTGCAAGAAAAATTAAAAGAAAACACGGTATAGCCGCTTCAAAAGCAAATAGATTGCATTGCTGCGGAGTGAAAATGCGAAGAAAAGACTGTTATGACACCGAAGAAGAAATATTTTTGTTCTGTGAAGCTTGCGGCAAAGAAAGGTATGTAAAAAAAGAGGTAATACAGAATGACAGATAACGAGATTATAAAGGCTTTGAAGTGTTGCACAGGCGAGAATTGCGAAAGCTGCCCCGCATATACACCTGATGAAAAGTGTGTTCGTATAACGCTCGAAGAATCCCTTAACCTTATCAACCGCCAACAGGCAGAGATTGAGAGGTTAGAAAAACAACTTAACTCTAAATACAAATGGGAAAATATGCTCGACAAGAAAATTAAAGAGGTAAAATCCGAAGCAATCAAAGAGTTGATGTTCAACCTTGACAACGAAATAAGCACTTACAGTAGTGCAGGACACGATTTAAATGTTTATGCTTGGCTTAAAAACTATACAAAAGAAAGGTTGGGTGAGGGTTAATGAAAAAATTAAAAAAACTACCCAAAATAACGGGCGATATACCTTTGGTTTATTCAAGAACAAGTATTTACACAATATGCACACTTATAAATGCCCTTGTGGATTATGTTGAACACCTTGCAAAAGAGATTGAAGAATTGAAAAGGAGTGACAACAATGGCTAAAAGCATATATGGAGCTGTTTTAGAGGAATCTGCAAAAGCTTTTGTTAAAGGTATGCCCGATAAACAGTTTAAGAAATTTTGCAACCTTCCCGAAAAAGACCTTGAAATGATGATAGGCAAAGTTTACGAAATTCTTGAACCTGCAATAAAAGAGGGCTTTATAAAAATCACTATTGAAGAATTAAGAAAGAGAGGTAAATAAATGCAGGAACATGAGGAAATGTTTCTTTGCAAACCTTGTGCAGAGAAAATAAAAGATTTTAAGACTGTTGAGAAAGTACAATATGTTCAGTCAGTGGCAAAGAAAGGCACTTGCGAACAGTGCGGTTGCCGTCGTTTCGGCTACATTTGCAAGGTCAAGTTTAGAGAGTTAGAAAGGAAGTGATAGACAACTATGACAACGCAAGAGAATGAAATTTTTAAGAGGTTGCAAAGTGATTTTGATTATGTAAAATCGCTTGGGTACAATGTGCTCGGTGTATTCCTGCAAGGCTCACAGAACTACGGACTTTCTTACGAAGGTAGCGACATAGATACGAAAGCTATTATAATTCCCTCTTTTAAAGAATTTGTCCTCAATCGCAAACCCGCAAGCACAACTCTCATTCTCCCCTCAAACGAACATATTGATATAAAAGATATTCGCCTTATGCACGAGTGTTTTCGCAAGCAGAATATCAACTTTATTGAAATACTGTTCACCAAATACAAAATATTAAATCCCGAATATGAAAATATATATCAGCCGATGTTCGATAACAATGAACGAATTGCTCATTACAACAATTATGCAGCAGTGAATTGTATTGCAGGAATGGTATATGAAAAACACAAAGCAATGGAACACCCTTACCCTACACTTAAAGACAAAATCGAGAAACACGGATATGACAACAAACAGTTGCACCATATTTTAAGATGTGAAGAATTTTTAAACAGATATATCAGAGGTGTACCTTTTGCAGAATGTCTTATATCTGCTATTCCACAATATTTAATCAATGTTAAGGCAAGTTATATTCACACATTGGACGAAGCAAGAATTATTGCAAATGATGTTGAGTGTCATGTTAAGTGTACAAAGCAGCATTATATGGATAATACTCCTGTTGCTATTAACACAGAGATTGACGATATTATGAACAATGTTCTTATTGATGTGCTGAAATATGCCTTTAAGCAGGAGGTACTTATTAACAATGACACCTAAAATGATAATGCTGATTGGTTTACCTGCAAGCGGCAAATCGGAAAGAGCAAAAGAGTTTGCAGAAGAATACAATGCTAATATCCATTCAAGTGATAGAATACGAGAAGAATTGTTAAACGATGTAAACAATCAAGATAATAATAACTTGGTATTTCAGACTTTACATAACCGTATTAAAGAGGATTTGCGAAACAATAAGAGTTGTATTTATGACGCAACAAACATTTCTTATAAACGCAGAATGGCTTTTTTGCAGGAGCTTAATAACATTGATTGCGAGAAAATGTGTGTATTTATGGCAACACCTTATGAGGAATGTATTGCGAGAAATAACAAGAGGGACAGAAAAGTGCCGATAGAGGTAATTGAAAAAATGTACAGGCATATTGATATACCTGCCTTTTACGAAGGTTGGAACATAATAGGGTTTACATTTTCACAAGATACCGTGGATTCTTATGGCTCACCCGCAGAATGGGTAACGCAAGTAAAGGGGTATAGCCAAGATAACACGAATCACGCATTATCTCTCGGTGAACATTGTGAAAAGACACACAAAATCATTGAACAAATAACCGATTTTGCTAAATCTGAACTGTCAATCGCAGGATTGTTACACGATTGCGGCAAACCTTTCTGCAAAACATTTGAAAACAGCAAGGGCGAAATAACAGAACAGGCACATTACTATAATCACGAAAATGTTGGTGCTTATAATAGCTTGTTTTACGATTGCGGTATAAATGAATATAAAAAGGGTTATATTGCACTTCTCATAAGGCTTCACATGCTGCCTTACTTTTGGGAAAGAGACAATAACACCAAAATGCAGAACAAATACCGCAAGCTGTGGGGCGAGAAATTATATCAAGATGTAATGCTGCTTCACCGAGCGGATAAGCACGCACATTAACGCAAAATACATAAAAATTGAAGGTAAACTTTGTGCATTATGCGAATTGAAAACGCTTTCAAAATCAGTATAATGTAATTGTGCTAACAAATGGCACACAAAACGGCATTGTATATAACAGATACTTCGCTTGGGGAGCCGTGTGTTGCAGGTTCAAGTCCTGTCCCTGCCGCCGTATTGCAGAGTGGAGCAGTGGTTAGCTCGTTTGGTTCATACCCAAAAGGTCGGCGGTTCAAATCCGTCCTCTGCACCCATTTGCCAGGGTAGCTCAATTGGTAGAGCAACGATATATATTCTGTTATAGTTTTTATCCGTTTACTTTTGGCACTATCGTCTAATGGTTAGGACACAAGACCTTCAATCTTGTAATATGGGTTCAATCCCCGTTAGTGTCACCAAAAAGCAGCATTGCAAATAGCGGTTACTTCGCCTTTTAAGCGAGAGGTTGCAAGTTCGAGCCTTGCCCTTACCTTTGTGAGGTAGCTCAATTGGATAGAGCGCTAAAATTACCGTTATTAAATTTATCTGCTTTTACATAAGCAAACAGCGGCATTGTATATGACGGTTACTTCTCGCTGCATTGAGAGAGGTGGAGGTTCAAATCCTTCCTCTGCAACCATATTGCAGAGTGGTGTAATGGTAGCATGCTAAAAACACCGTTATAGTTTTTATCCGCTTGTTATATCGTTTAAAATCGGCGTTGTATGTAACAGTTACTTCGGATAATAAAAATTTATTTGGTAAAATTTTTTAGTAGGTTCAACTCCTGCAACTCACTTTGTGAGATACTGTTACAATCCCTTACCCGATTTTATATACCATAGCAAGCGTGTATTGCAATAGTCAGTTACTTCGATACTTTTCTTTTAAAAAAGCCCATTGAAACTTTTACTGATTATGAATTTATCACGCTTGTTTTTATTTTACGAAAGGAGATAATCATGGCAAAATTCAACACGACAAACACAAACAAGACCGTAAACAAAAGCGGACACGCTGCGTACAAGATGAAAGACAAAGAAAAACTTGTAACGCAGGTGTTGACCTCATTTTTTAACGAAAAGAAGTTTTACGGCGACAATTCGGCAGAAATGCAGGACACAATCAAAAGGGTAGTAGCAACTGACCCGCAGTTTATTGCTAAATTGGCTGTATTTGCAAGGCGTGAATTTAATATGCGCTCTGTATCTCATATTCTTATAGCTTATTTGGCACACGAAGTAAACGGCAAATCTCTTACAAGAGAAGCGGTGAAAGCTGTTGCGTTGCGTGGTGATGATGTTACCGAGATAATGGCTTGTTATCTCAATCTGTTTGGTAAACCTATCCCCAACGCACTCAAAAAGGGCATATCAGATGTAATGCAGGGCTTTGACGAATACACTCTTGCAAAGTATAAGGGCAACGGAAAAGCTGTTAAAATGCGTGACCTGCTTTGCCTTTGCAGACCTACACCCAAAAACGCAGAGCAGTCAGATATGTGGAAAAGGCTTTTAAACAATGAGCTTGAAACACCCTATACTTGGGAATCTGAACTTTCCGCAAACGGCAACAACGCAAAGACTTGGGAAAAGTTAATTGACAGCGGTGATGTTGGTTATATGGCTCTCCTGCGTAATCTTCGCAATATCCTCAATGCAAATCCCTCAAATGCAAACAAGGTACTTGAAACAATCGAAAACCCCGAAAGAGTAAGAAAATCAAAGCAGTTACCTTTCCGTTACCTTTCAGCATATAAGGAGCTTGAAAATATAGGCGGTAGCCGTGTATTTGACGCTCTTGAAAATGCGGTTGAAGCTTCTGTTGAGAATATGCCTAAATTGGCAGGAACAACAGTTATAGCTGTTGATGTATCGGGTTCAATGAGCGATACCGTGAGCGACAAATCAAAAGTACGCTGTTATGAAATTGCAATGTTGCTTGGTTTAATGGCAAACAAAATTTGTGACAACAGCATTTTTTATACTTTCAATAATGATATTAAAAAATATGCTGTATCTCATAGAAGCGGAATCCTTGATACAACACTTAAAAGCCGTTGTGGTGGCGGTACAAGTATGTATTTGCCCTTTCACAAAATGATTGACGACAAAGTAAAGGCTGACCGTATCATTGTTCTTTCAGACAACGAGTGCAATGGTGGTTGGAA
>JAZOOC010000030.1:0-12303 GCA_045654825.1 Clostridia bacterium
TGATGTAGGAAACTATCATTTTATAGTATTGGATACCAATTATTCTAAAATCGGTAGCGAATATGTTGACTATGGCAATGATAATTATCATAAAGATTTTTTCAATTGTTATATTCCTGACATCGAGTTAGAATGGCTTGCCAATGACTTGGATTCAACAGATAAAAGATGTTTTATATTCACTCATGCAACACTTGCGGTTGGAGATTGGACTATATATAACATTCATAAATTCAGAGATGTAATATGGACTGCCAATGAAAAAGCCGGATACAACAAAGTAACTATGTGTTTTTCAGGACACGACCATGCGGACGAATATCGTTTTAAAGGCGGAGTTCATTATATGATTGTGAACAGTATGTCGCATAAATACATTGGTTCAAAACAGTTTACATCGTCCAGGGCAGAAGAAGTAAAAGAATATTATGGAGAATTAAAGGATATTGTTCCTTATAAAGAACCATTATATGCTTTTGTCAGACTTAAGAAAAATGGTCTTATTCAGATTATTGGAAAGCAAACAGAATATGTAGGTCACAGCCCCAAGGAACTGCATTGGGAACACTATGCATCTCCGCAGATTTCGTACAGAGAGGTATGGATGAATGGCTTGCGCGAATTATAATTTGCCACTTAAAAATGGCTGGAAATTTCACTTAGGTGAGATAGATACTCTTAAAGAAATTTCACTGAGCCTGTCCCATGAAACAAGTCAGGCAGGCGGTGCAGTTAAGGAACTTGATATGTTTGGTCAGTCAACGGAATGGAAAGATGTTGCTCTTCCGCATGACTGGATGACCGAACAAACACTTGATAAAACAGCTGATCCTGCAGGAGGATTTAAAAAGCGTGGTACCGGATGGTATTACTTGTCTTTCAAACTTCCGGGAGAAAAAATAGAAAGAGCCAGGCTTGTTTTTGAGGGTGTTCTGGGTAAGAGTGTTGTATATGTTAACGGTGTTGTAGCGGCGAGAAATTTTAGCGGATACAACAGATTTTCCTGCGAAATAGGTGATTACCTTTTGCCCGGTGATGTTAATATTATTGCACTCTATGTAGATGCAAGACGATGGGAAGGATGGTGGTACGAAGGAGCGGGTCTTTACAGACCTGTTTATATAGAATTCCGCAGAGATATATGCTTTGACCCGGAAAAGTGTTTTATACGCGGAGAAGAATCAGACGATGTATGGAATGTTCTTGCACAATTAAGTATAAAAGGAATTGATAATGAGATATCTAACCTTTCTGTATCTGCTTGTCTCATAGATTCACAGGAAAATATAATAGCCAAGCAGGATGTTGTTGCAAATAAAAATACATATCTGAAATTAGATGTTGCTGAGCCAATCTTATGGTCACCTGAATCGCCTTATCTTTATAAGCTTTGCTGCAAGCTTATAAAAGATGATGAAGTGATGGAAAGCTTCGAAAAATTAATTGGTCTGCGTACTGTTGAGTGGAAAAAAGACCAAGGTATGTTTTTAAACGGAAAGCATTATAAGGTTAAGGGAATATGCTGTCATCAGGATCATGCAGGAGTCGGAGCAGCAACAACGAAAGAAATTATGGAGTACCGTATTTCCAAATTGAAAAAACTTGGAGTAAATGCATATCGTTGTGCCCATCATGCACCAACTGAAAGTTTTTTGGGATTATGTGACAGATTAGGTATGCTTGTAATGGTTGAGAATCGTCATTTTTCTGTTTCAGATGATGTACTCAATCAGATTGATTCTCTCATATATGTTTCAAGAAATCATCCAAGTGTTTTTATATACAGTCTGTTTAACGAAGAGCCATGGCAGAATGAAGAAAGAGGAAGAAGAATCGCAGCGAAAATGAGGAAGAGAATACTGGCTCTTGATAATACGCGTGCTATCACAGGAGCACAAAACGGTGGAACTCTGGAGAAAAGTAACGCTTCTGATGTTCTTGATGTTATAGGAGTTAATTATTTTCTTGCCGATTACGAAGCAACACATAAACGAACTCCGAATAAGGTTATGCTGGGAACAGAAAATTGTCCTACATATGCAACAAGAGGTGTTTATAAAACAGATGAAAAGAAACAGGTTTATGGCAACTATGGTGATGAATGGGCGAACTTTTCAGAATCTGTTGAAGAAACAATGGAAACTATCTTTTCGAAGCCATATGTAGCTGGGTGCTTTGCATGGAGCGGTTTTGATTATCGGGGAGAGCCGTGTCCATATGGATGGCCAAGTGTAATATCTCATTGGGGATTCAGTGACGATTGCGGATTTTTAAAAGACATAGCATATCTGCTTGCCGCCTGGTATCGTGATGAACTGGTTGTCCATCTTTTGCCGCATTGGAACTGGGAAAAAAATGATAATGTTCGTGTGTGCGCATATACAAACGGCGATACAGCTGAATTGCTTTTAAATGGAAAATCTTTCGGCGAAAAAAAGGTTAAAAGAAAGAGGGCTGAATGGATGGTTCCTTTCGAAAAAGGAACCATCAGTGTATTGGTAAAAAGAGGAACCGAAGAGGCATATAACGTTGTTCATACTGCCGGAAAGGCTGCAAAGATTATTTTAGAAAATGTTACGCCTGACCATCAGGAGAAAACCTCTCAGATTATTAATTTGTGTGTTGTTGACATGGAGGGAGTTATTGTCCCTGACTTTTCCGATACAGTCAATTTTGTACTAAACGGTGGTGAAATTCTGGGTATAGGCAATGGTGATCCTAATGACCATCATTCTGAGAAAGCATCCTCAATAAGTTTTTTCAATGGACGTGCACAGATAATTGTTACCGGTAATACAAAAGAATTAAGTGTCAACTGCAATGGATTGCCGGATGCTGTTATAAAGTTACAGGAGGCAGGAATATGAAAATTATTGCTGATACACATGTGCACACAATAATGTCAGGTCATGCTCATTCGACTTTACTTGAAAATATAGCTGAAGCGAAGAAAAAAGGATTGAAATATTTGGCAGTTACTGATCATACAGGAATTATGCCGGGAGCACCTTCTGATACATACTTTATATGCATGCAGGCAACTGTTCCGGATGAATATGATGGTGTGCAGCTTTTACGGGGATGCGAAGCAAACATTCTCGATAGCGACGGAAAGATGGATATTGAGGATAGGGTACTTAAAAGGCTTGAATGGGTAATTGCATCCATTCATAAAGTGTTAACAAAGCCGATGGATGTAGCATCGGCAACAAGACTTTGGCGTAATATCGCTGAAAATCCAAATGTTACTGTTATAGGGCACTGCGGAGAGGATGAATTTCGTTTTAATTATGAGGAATGTGTAAAGGCGTTTGCCGAGCATGGAAAAATTGTGGAAATCAATTCTTCTTCTTTTAAAAACAGACCTTCAAGTAAAAATAATTGTATGGATATTGCACGGTTATGCGCTGAATACGGAGTTCCACTGGTTGTTTCTTCAGATGCACATTTTGCGGCGGATGTAGGGAATGTTTCCTTGGCAGTTGAATTGTTAGAAAAGGAAGGAATTCCGGAAAAAATTATTTTAAATGCTGATGCAACCCGTTTTGCTCAGTATGTAAGTAAAATCACAGGCAGAAGTCTGATTGGGTAAATTGAGAGAAAGGAATGAACAAAAGGATGGGAAACAAGAGAAAACAAACCTTTGCGCTGTTTTTCGGTAACCGTGGGTTTTTCCCCGGGGAATTGATTGCATCAGCTCGTGAAGATATGACAAAAGCACTTGAAAACAACGGATATGGATACATCATTATGGATGAATCACTTACTCGTTACGGTGCTGTGGAAACTATTGAAGAAGGCGCTCTTTACAAAAAGTTTCTTGAAGAACACAAAGATGAATATGACGGCGTTATTTTGTCACTTCCTAATTTCGGTGATGAAAATGGAGCTGTTGTTGCTCTTAAGGATGCAGGAGTACCTGTGCTTGTGCAGGCATATCCTGACGAAGATGGAAAAATGGATTTTGCACACAGACGTGATTCATTGTGCGGAAAAATCGCGATGTGTAATGTATTGCGTCAATGTGGTATTAAATACAGCCTGACTAAAGATGCTACAGTTGCTCCGAATAGCAGAGAATTTGAAGAAGATTTGAAAAAATTTGCTGCTGTCTGCCGTGTTGTGAAAAGACTCAAAAACTTTAATATAGGTGCAATAGGAGCAAGAACAACTGCTTTTAAAACAGTGCGTATTGATGAAATTGCAATGCAGAAGTTCGGAATTAATGTTGAAACAATAGACTTAAGTGTAGTCTTTGAGCTTATGGATAACGTAACAGAAGATGAGCTTAAAGTAAAAAAAGAATATTATTCCAAGCTTTCTGATTTTGGTTCATACCCACCAATAAAGCTTGAAAATATTGCTCGTATAGGTATTGCGATAGATAAGCTTATTGCTGATTATAATTTACAGGCTGTAGGTATCAGATGCTGGAATGAGTTTGAAACGAAATATGGTGTTGCACCATGTCTTGTTTTGAGCGATCTGAATGAAAGAGGCATTCCGGCTGCTTGTGAGCTTGATGTAAATAATGCAATAATGATGTATGCTCTGCAGGAAGCATCTGAACAACCAGTTATGCTTCTGGATGTTAATAATAATTATAACGATGATAAGAATAAAGCTATTATGTTTCATTGCTCAGCAGTACCAAAATCATTCTTTAAATCAAAAACAAAGATTTCAGAACACCTTATGTTTAAAAAATCCTTTGGTGAAGGCAGCGGTATTGGTATTGTAAACGGCGAAATATGCACAGGAAAAGCAACTATCGGAAGCTTTAAAACCGAAAATGGCGACCTCTGTGCATTTACCGCAGAGACTGAGCTGACAAATGATGCTATAGAGAAAGAATTTTTCGGATGCGGTATTGTTGCTCAGGCTGAGTGTATGCCTCAAATTTTAAAATATATGCTTGAAAATGGTTATCGTCATCATGTAGCTATAGCCAAAGGGGAATGGTCCTGGGCTGTTGATGAAGCGATGAGAAAATACCTTGGATATAAGTCAGATATAATTAAATAAGGAGGAATATAAACAATGAATAAGCTTGGAATTTTTATGAATTTCTGGGAAAAGAACTGGGATGCCGATCATGCAAAGTACATAAGAAAAGCAAAAGAAATCGGATTTGACATTCTGGAATTTCAGGCACAGCCTCTTCTGGAAATGACGGATGACAAAATCCGATCGTTAAAGAGTCTTGCAGATGAGGTTGGAATTGAGCTCACATATAGTCTCGGACTTGACAGAGCATATGATGTATCATCGCTTGATGAAAATATCAGAAAAGGCGGCGTAAAATATCTTCAGGATATCATAAGAAAGATGTATGTTGGCGGTGGTACGCTTTTGAGCGGTGTTAGTTATGCCGGTTGGGGAACTCCCGATAATTTTCTCGGCGACAAACGACCTTATTGGGAGCAGAGCATAAAGAGTATGCGTGAAATTATCAAAGTAGCTGAAGAATGCGGAGTTACTTATTGTGTAGAAGCTGTCAACCGTTTCGAGACATGTCTTATTAACACAGCGGAAGAAGCTCTTAAGTATGTGTCTGAAATCGATAGCGAAAATATAGGCGTACTTCTTGATACTTATCACATGAATATTGAAGAAAAAAATATCGGTGATGCTATCCGCCTTGTTGGAAATAAGCTTACAAGTTTCCACACCGGCGAAAACAATCGAACAGCTCCCGGAAGAGGTCATCTTGACTGGGATGAAATTTTCGGTGCACTTTCTGATATTAACTATAAAGGAAGAATTGTTTCTGAACCTTTCGTAATGGAAGGCGGAGAAGTTGGACGCGATATTCATGTGTATCGCAATCTCATTGAAAATCCATCAGAAGCAGCTATTGATAATGAAGCTAAATATCTTCTTGAGTTTGAAAAGAGCATGCTTGAAAAATATAATTTAGCATAAGGTTTTAACAAAAGTTAAAATAAAAAAATATTAATAAAGGAGAAAACAAAAATGAAAAAGATTTTTTCGATTATTCTCTCGGCAATTTTATGTTGGGCGCTTGTTTTCACAAGCTTTGCAGCAGTATCTGATGTGAAATACTATGTTGACGAAAATGGTGATGCTTATATTTTCGGAAACTTTGAAGCTGATGATACAGATGCAGGTATTGAAGTGAACGGACAAGAATACTCACTTACAGCAAAAAATATGTTCTGGTTAGCAAAACTCCAGAAAAACAGATTTGGAATTTGTCTTACAGACCCAAATGGACTTCTTCCGAAAAGAATTTTTACAGCAACTCCTTATGCTATAAATGCAGACGGAGAAAAAGTGTATACTGATTCGATTACTATCGATATGGACGATCCTACAGGAATCGGCAGTGATTTGTTAGCAGTTTCATTTGAAAAAGGAAGCAATATCGTTCCTAAATTTAATAAAAATATAACTGAATACAAAGTTATTGTTGAAGATGCCGGAGTAATTAAAGAACCGACTGTAAAGGTTTCAAATGGTGCAAGCTATGAGTTTTCCTCAAATGAAAATGTTGCCACAATTAAAGTAACATCCGGTAACAAAGTATCAGAAAAAACTTATACTTTTAACTTCGAGTCTTATTCAATAGAATCTGAACTTGAATATTACGGCACTTATACACCAAGCGAAGGAGAAGCTTCGACTGTCAGATTAACAACTTATCAGTATCCCGAACTTCTCGAACTGCATAGCCCCAGATATAAATATGAAGAAGATGGTATTACAAAAGTAGCTTACGGAAACGACTACAAAAACTATTTATCAATGGTTTATAATGGTGCATATTATTATTTCAGACAAATTCCTGCAGAGCTTGAAGGAGCACAATATCTTAAACTTTCAAGATTGAATACTGAAACTGTAGATTCAGTAAAATATGATGTTGATTTAAATAATATGACTCTTAAGTTGAAACTCAACAAGAGTGCAGAAGTTTACTATATGACAACCAAGCCCAATGCAACAGAACAGGGCGGATTGACCTCAGACTTATATGATAGCTTTAAGCTTGTCAACACAGGAAACAGTAGTTCCACCATAAAAAATCATATTCCCGGTGAAAACGACAAATTGGTATCGTTCCCCAGTTCAACTGCTTTGTTTGAACAGAAGCTGTTTGTTCCCAATGGTGTTGAAAGCAAGGAATTTACATTAAAAATAGGCCAGGAGAACAGTGCTGATTTTGGTCCTACAGTAATAATAAAATATATTGATAATGAAGATATCGGTACAGACAGTGATATATTATCTGTTGATTTTGAAAATGGATATAATATTGTTCCGGTATTTGATAAAGATGTAACTGATTATAAAGTTATTATGTCAGATATTACAACCATTCCTACTCCTGAAATAACAGTTTCACACGGTGCAACTTATGTAACTGAAACCAATGGTAATGTTGTTTCTGTAACAGTAAAATCCGGTGATAAGCTTTGCGAAAAGACATATACATTTGCATTTGAAGCTTTTTCTGTTGAACCTGAGTTGGTATATTATAAAGACGACATACAGCAAACTGATTATCAATATCCCGAGAAGACATTGCTTCATCTTCCAAATTATGTTTATGATGAACAAGGAAATTATGCAGCATTTGGTGGTTCAGCAGCGACTTTCAGAGAAGCGGTTTCTCTGGTCTACAGAGATTACTACTATTTCTATTCTAAGCTTCCGGAAGAATTAATAGGTGCAACCAAGTTGAATATCGGTAGAATACAGGGTGCTGATTATGATAATATGACATTAAAGCTCAAACTTAACAAAAGTGCTGTTGTTTATTATACAACCTCAGCTGTAAAAGCTGAAAATGACAACGCTGTATTGAGTGAATTTAACGATCAGATAAGAATGACTTTTAATGGTGCATATAATACCGGTTCTACAGCCCGTAATACAGTTCCTACACAGGCCGCACTTGATACGAATGAAAGAAATGTACTCAGCGGTAACTTCTATGAAAAAACACTGATTGTACCGAAGGGAACCGGAAGCAAAGAATTCGAATTACAGGTTGCAAAT
The DNA here is from genome assembly GCA_045654825.1 of Clostridia bacterium. Lineage (GTDB taxonomy): Bacteria > Bacillota > Clostridia > UMGS1840 > HGM11507 > JAZQFU01. The sequence continues at coordinate 8,026 of JAZOOC010000030.1, forward strand.
CCCAATGCAGACTGGGGACCACTTGTAATAATTAAATATATTGACTAACAAAAAATACGGCATTAAATTTTCAAACAACGCTGAGGAGATCTTCAACGGTCTCCTCACATTTGATTTAACAGTTTGAAAAAATGTATTGTTTCTGACTGTTAATCGGAGGTAAATATGAAAAAAATACTCGCAGTTGTCATAATCGTAAATTTATTTTTAACAATTTTTTCTGCTTTTGCGGTGGATAGCAAAAACGAATATGGAATAATATTTGAAGCGGAAAATGGTGAGATAACCGGTAACTATCAGGTAGTATCTGATTCACTTAGTGCGGATGGATTATGTGTTACAACCAAATCCGGTTCTTTATATGAATTGGAAACACCGTATGCTGATACCAATGGAGAGCTTGTTTTTTCTTTTGAATATACCGAAACAAAAAAACAAGCTTTGTGGATTCGGTATTATGCATTAAACAACGGAAGCGATTCTGTGTATTGGCGTGTTAATGGTTTACCTTATAATAAAGCATCGGTTTCGGAATACGGTGAATGGAAGTGGAAAAAAATAGGTGTTATCACAGCCCAGGAGGGGAATAACACACTTGAATTTTACCATCGTGAATGTAATTTTAAAATCGACCGTATTATGATTTGCAGTTTAAGACATGTTCCTCTTGGCGAAGGAAATCTACCAACCACAGACGATGCTTTTATTGCAGACAGTCCTTACGAGTCACCTGCGTTTTATCCTCCAAAAAATCAACATCCCCGTGTTTTGATTAACAGTGATATTAAAAAAAATATTATTGATAATATAGAGCTTTATAATAGCTTTTTACCTGCCGATATAGAATTATATGAAGCTGAACATCAACAACTGAGCGGTGATTATGTAGGTATTTTTTCTTCCGATACTGCAAAAAACGGACAATATCTAAGAGGACAAAGTCAGAATAATTCACCGGGTTCGTCTGCCTCGGAGTTAATATTCAACTATTTCGCCAAATCAACAGGAAAATATTCTGTGTGGTTAAGATATCAGAATGATTATAATACTCCTTCGATTTATTATAAGAAAAACGGAACATGGATTTCCTCGGGTGCATTTCCGGTCAGTAAAAGTGAATGGAAATGGGGAAAACTTGCCGACATCGATTTTACTCAGGGTGAAAACACAGTAGAATTATTGCATCAGGCAAAGATGTTTGAAATCGATCAGATTCTTGTTACATCAGATGTTACTCTTGATACTATACCCGAAAAATTGATAAATGAGAATTATCCCTCTATTGAACCTGTTTTTGATGCTTATCTTACAATGCTGGCATATAAAAACTCAATGATAACAGGATTATGTAAGGTTCCCGGTGATTATAGCAAAAAGAATTACAATACAGCAGCTTTGTGGTCTGCGCAATCCAATGCATTCTTTTCGTTAATGGAAAACAATGAAGCATATGCCTGTAAAGCGTATAATATTATATCTAACTTCATTGATACAGCGAATTTCCCGATAGGTAATATTGATGCTACAAGAGATATAGGAATGACTGTTTTTACCGGTGCATTAATTTATGATTGGTGTTATACATTTTTCACGGTTGACGAGTTATCTATTTTGCGCGAAAAATTATTAGAACTTCAATCTACGATGGAAACCGGATATCCACCATCTTTCGGTACAAATATGGCAGGTCATATGGGCGAAGCAGAAATAATGCGTGACACATTAAGTCTTGCAATAGCAATTTATGATGAAGAAGATAATTTATACGACATTACCGCTGGTGGTTTTTTCAGTGAAATAGTTGATTGGCGTAACTATATGTATAATTCTGGTGTACACAGCCAGGGGGATTCTTATTGGAAAATAAGATATTCATCTGAACTTATGGCATCTTACTTGTTCAGAGCTATGGGAATAGAGGTTTTTGACGAAACACAAAAGGATATTGCATATCGCTTTATCTATTCACAAAGGCCTGACGGACAGGTTTTCAGAAGCGGAGATTCTTATGGCGGTTCATCCGAAAGTCTGAAAACAGCCTGGATGCATCAGATGCCAATGTTTTTAGCAGCAAATTATTATAAAGATTCATATATTAACCATAGTTTTCTTAAAATGTATGACCAATATGGCGGGATTTATCAGGTGCCATATATATATTTCCTTCTTTTTGCAGATCCGGGTCTGACAGCTGATACTCCTGAAACACTTCCTTTAACTCGATACTTTGACGAACCCTCCGGTGAAATGATAGTAAGGACAGGTTGGAATGCCGGTAAGGAGTCGGATGATGTTGCAGCATATTTCAGAATAGGCACTGACTTTTTCGGAGGACATCAGCATTATGACAGCGGACAGTTCCAGATTTATTATAAAGGCGGTTTAGCAACAGAAAGCGGAATTTATTCTGTTTATGGAGATAATCATGATATTAACTATAATAAACGATCTGTCGCTCATAATACATTATTAATTCATGATCCTGATGAAAGTTTTTTTGGTTCTGCTAATGATGGAGGACAAAGAGCGATTTCCAATCCAAAATCATATTCTGAAATGTTGGGAGACGAAGAATATAAATTAGGAAATGTTATCGCTCATGAATCAAATGACGAATTTAGTTATTTAAAAGGTGATATAACATCTGCATATTCTGATAAAGTAGATGAAGTCACAAGAAGCTTTTTATTTATTAATAATGATAATGATGTTGTTCCTGCATCTGTTATAGTTTTTGATAAAGTGATAAGCAAAGATCCTTCCTTTAAAAAAACATGGTTATTACATTCTGTCGAGGAACCTGAAATTGTAGGGAATGTAACAACGGTTAAACGCTCTGAATATGGATACGGCGGAAAACTTGTAAATACAACGCTTATGCCGGAGGAAGCATCTATTAATATTATCGGAGACGACGAAAGCGTTTTTACAGTTGACGGAAATATATATGATACAGAATATTCAAACTCAGAACTGCAGGAAGGTGCGGGATACAGAGTTGAAATTTCTCCTGAGAACAGTTCTCATACTGATTACTTTTTGAATGTGATGCAGGTTATGGATAACGATGACAGTATAACTCCGCTTACGGTAGAAAATTATATTCAGGAAGGGTTTGTGGGTTTAAAAATTTCAGATAATGTAATATTGTTTTCGGAAGAGTCTTGCAGAGAGGAATTTTCTTTGAGTATTCCTGATGCAGGAAAACTGATGATTTTAGGGCTTAAAGAAGGAATATGGGAATTTGAAAATTCGCTTGGGGAAAAAACATATGCGACGGTTGAAACGGATAGCGACATGCTGGTAGTATCTGATCTTTCTGAAGGAGAATATGAAATAAGATATATAGAACCGGAAATTTCATCAATACCTGCTGTGTTTAATCAACCGTATACATATTATGATGAATCCGGCAATGAAATAGTTACAGCATCTGCTGTTGTTTTTGCTGAAGCTTTGGATATATATCCCGGTTACTCGTTGAGTGAATGCGGAATTTTGTTTTCAGATACTGAGCAGGTTAAAGATACATTTGTTATAGGCGCACAAAATGTAACTGCAGCAAAAGCAATAAGACCGCATAATTTAAAAGGGCAGTATGGAGTATTATTCTATGGAGCGGGAATTAATTACGGTGAAACATATTATACAATGCCATATGCAAAGTATTTAAGAGATGACGGTGAAATGGTAATTGTCTATGGAGATAGTATAGTAAGCTTTACACCTGAGGAACCAACGGATAATGAAGAATTTGGTTCGGAATGTGATTTGACATCCGTGCATTTTAAAAATGGTGAAAATATCATTCCGGCATTCAATAAAGATATAACCGATTATAATGTTATAATATCGGACATTAATTCTATACCATATCCTGAAGCTATTGTTTCAAAAGGAGCAACCTATTCCTTCAGCATAACAGATAATATTGGAACATTGACGGTTAATTCGCAGGATGGCAATAAATCAAAAACTTATAATTTTACTTTCGAATCATATTCTGTTGAACCAGAACTTATCTATTACGATAAAAATGGTACTGAACAACAGGAGTATCGATATCCTGCAGTTAATAAGCTGAAACTTCCGGAAATGAGTCGTGATGAAAACGGTAATATAATAGCCTGGGGTACAAATGCTGTATTTAAAAGCAGTGTTTCATTAATTTATCCCAAATCATATTATTATTTCTTTTATGATATACCGGATGAACTCGTCGGAGAGTCATATTTGTGTATAGATAGACTAAACGGAATGGATTATAGTAATATGACA
>JAZOOC010000031.1:0-2609 GCA_045654825.1 Clostridia bacterium
AGAGGTTATAATAAAAAAAAGGGGTGACAAAATGTTAATAGATATTCATACTCATATTTTCCCCGATAAAATTGCGGAAAAAACAATAGAAATTTTAAAAAGCGGAATTAAAAAAATGCAGGGCGAGGATTATCCGATAATTGCTCACACAGACGCTACATTAAACGGTCTTAAAGAGTCTATGAAAAAAACGGATATTTTAAAAAGCTTTGTTATGCCCATTGCAACAAGACCGAAACAATTTGAAACAATAAATAATTTTGCCTGCGAAATTACCTCGGACGATGTAATTTCTTTCGGGAGTCTGCATCCCATGTCTGACGAGGCGGATAAAGAGCTTATAGAAATAAAAAAACGCGGACTTAAGGGAATAAAGCTTCATCCTGAATTTCAGAGCTTTTATATAGACAGCGGAAAATCCGTTAATCTTATAAAAAAAGCTCACGAGCTTGATTTATGGATTATGCTCCATACAGGAAACGATATAGGACTGCCCCCACCCTGCCACTGTACTCCGAAAATGCTTAAAAATTTATTGAACTATGTTCCCGGAGATAAAATAATAGCTGCACATCTCGGCGGATGGCAGCTCTGGGACGAGGTATATGATAAACTTTGCGGCACTCCTATATATATGGATACCGCATTTATAGCCGATTTTATAGATAAAGCACTTTGCGTTTCAATTATAAGAAAACACGGTGCGGATAAAATCCTTTTTGGAAGCGATTCCCCCTGGGAAGACCCGTCGCACACTCTTTCGTTTTTAGAATCTCTCCCTCTTACTGATGAAGAGCTTTTAAAAATAAAGTATAAAAACGCAATGAAACTTTTTAATAATTAGGAATTAGGAGTTAGGAATTAGGAATTAAGGTGTGCTTCGCACGAATTTAATCCGCCATTCCTAATGATTGGTTAAAAACTCAACCAGTTCTTTTGCTGCGTTGGGTTTTTTTATTCTTTTTATATTATCTAACATTGTTTGAGTTCTTTTTTCGTCGTTTAAAAGGCTAGATAAAACCTCATCTATTTTAAAGGTTTCGGATGCTTTTACCGCCGCACCCATATTAAGCAGAAATTCGCAATTTCTTTCTTCCTGACCGGGTATGGGGTTTGCGATAATTATTGGAAGCTCTTTTGCAAGCGCTTCGGATACGGTTATTCCGCCCGGCTTTGTTATAATAAAGTCGGCAGAGTCCATAAGCAGCGGAACATTATTGGTGAATCCGTAATTTAAAACAAGCTTTTTAAATTTCTTTTTATCTATTTTAGCTTTCAAATCGGAATTATTGCCGCAAACGGTAATAATCTGAAAATCTTCCGACAAAGCATTAATTCTTATAAGGTTTTTATATACCTTTCCGTAACCCATCGAGCCACTCATAACAAGAATGGTTTTTTTATCGGGTATACCGAGAATTTCTCTTGCTTTCTTCTTATCCTCTTTTTGGGCAAAATAAGGCATTATGGGAATACCAAAAGGAAGAAGCTCACCCGCAAGACCTTTTTTTCTTGCCTGATAGATAAGTTTTTCGTTGGGCAGTACATAATAATCCATATCGGTTTCGTTCCAATAGGGTAAAATGGTATAATCGGTTATAATTCCCGCAGTGGGAACTTGCGGATTTAAAAGATTTTCTTTTTTAAAGGTAAGTGCAGCGAAAACATGGGAGCATATTATAACATCGGGATTATATGCGTTTATATATTCAGTTACTTTTTTGGAATTGATTATTTTTTTGAAATTCAAAAGACCCTCGGGGTCTTTTTTTTCTGCCGCTCTGTAAAACTTTCCGTATGCACTCGGAGAAAGAGAGGTAGATAAAATATATGCCTTTGATACCGAAAGCTTAAGCGCAGAGCTTATATATTCAAAAACATCAAGCAATACTGCCTGATTTCCTCTGCTTTCTATTTCGTTTTTAACCGCAAGAGCCGTCTGATTATGCCCCTGCCCTGTTGTTACCGTAAGAATAAGAAACTTCATTTAATTTCTCCTTAAAAAAGTTAGATTTATTCTAACATAAAAATTACACAAAGTCAATGTAACACTTTTTTCTTTATGGCATACTTTATACTGAATACCGCAGGCATCATATTGCTGCCGTCGGTATAAAATTAAACAAGGAGTTGTATTTTTATGTCATTATTCGGTTGCAAAGACGATTGCCTTTTATGGTTCATTATCCTTTTCCTTCTTTTATTCTGCTGCGGTAATGAAAACAAATGCTCAGGAGTAACAGAAAACCTTTCCAATTCCTGCGACAACAACTATAATAACTGCAATTGCTGTTTAAGATAGGAGGTATTTTATATGTGTTGCGATAACAACAACGGTATTTTCGGTTCCGGTGATAACACCTGGATTATCATACTTATTATTTTAATTTTTGTATTCTGTTCAAACGGTAACGGTATTCTCGGCGGATGCTCAAACAACTGCGATTGTAACAATAATTGCAATAACAATAATCATTGCGGTTGCAACAGCTATTGCTAATAAAGGGATGTAAAAAAGTCAAGGGAGCGTTTCCCTTGACTTTTTAATATAAATTAGGAATTAGGATTTAGGAATTAGGAATGAATGTGTCGGCAATGCCGACAGAATT
>JAZOOC010000032.1:0-2420 GCA_045654825.1 Clostridia bacterium
AAGCAAGTTTTTCTTCTTTGCTATGGCTAACATTGCTTCCGCCTTTTGGTCTTCCCATAAATCTCCACTCCTTTTCTTTAGTATAACACAAAAAATGATGGTAGACACTTTTTTTGTGTCTACCATCATTATATCACTTCACTCAAAGTCGAATGAGCTCTATTTTTTTGATTTCATGCATAGTTTGGAATTAACCCGAAGGAAATCATAATTTTTTTGTTTGCCTCTTCCAACAAGTCCTCTGATAAATTTGCAATCTTATCACGAAATTGATAACGATTGACGGTTAAGACTTGTTCAAAAAGTGCTACTGATTTCCTAGGTAAAATGTTTCCGAGTTCTAAATGTGTCGGTATACCTTTACGGTGCTTTCTGAAGCTGGAGGTAATAGGTACAACCAAAAGGACAGGACTGACCTCACACGCAATCTTATTTGACATTACCACGCAAGGTCTACAACCATTCTGCACATGGTCGTTTTTATCTCGTGTATTTCCCAAAGATACATAATAAATTGAACCTTTTTCTATGTATGTCTTTACATCTGTCATTAACATCATCATCCTTTCTTTTGTGGAAATATTTTATGATGATGATTTTGAACGAAAATATTTATTCTCCTTGTTTTACAAATATGTTTGGATATCCTGTAGAATCTATTCCGTATTTTGCTTTCAAAGCCTTTGATGCTTTAATCTTTTGAAGATTTAACATTTGCATAATAGCAGGAAGTTGCTTGATGTACTGATTTTCCATAAAATATTTTTTGTTCCTTCTATAATAATCATATACTGTATTCTGAGTAAAGTATCCGTCTTCGTCAAGAAGATGTTGTATAGCGGAAACAAGAAAAGCATCAACATCTTTTACAACTTTATTTTTTATCTGAGGGAACACACGGTTAGCAGTTTCAATATCAAACGCATTTTTTACGGACTCGTATGTAAAATGCTTTTTACGAAGGTTCTTCTCTTTAACTTTCTTTGCCATTTCATTGCACTCATTAAGTTTTTCATATGTGTATTCTGACAAAGCATAAACATTAATATGACGGTTTCTATTGCCTTGAAAATGCCTTATATAGGCCTTATATTCTTCCGGTATATCACTGTCTATATCAACCTTTTCAATGAGTCCTAAAAGGCACAAAAAAGAAATATCGGTACCGATTTTTTTCTTATCATCTTTGTTTAAGCATTTGGTAATATATTCAGTTGATGCAGAAAACAAAACTTTATTTCCGCTATGAATATGATATAAATTTTCAAATGCTATAAAGTACAGTTTTTCCAGGGTAGGAATGTATCTGTATGAAACCTCGTGAAGTTCCTTATGGGATTCCTTTATATCTGTTTTAAGGCTTTGTATATTATCAAAAATTAATGTAAAAAGCTCTTGGTTTAGTGAAAATTTAAGTTTTAATTTGTCACGCAATATTCTGAGTGCATCCGAACGACTGCATTTTTCTTTATATGCAATCAACTGAATTAAATTACCTGTATTAAACTTACAACTATCAGCATGGCAACAGTAGAGCTGAATGCCGGTGTCTGTTGTGAAAATACTGGCACTTGGGTTTTTATCATTGTGTAAGATGCAACAGAATCCCGAAGGACTGCCACCATTGAGATTGTAGTGTTTTTGTAGATACTCAAACATATCAACATTTTTTATTATATAATCATACATCTCCTGGCAAGAAAAGAATTCCTTTTTCTCTAATTTTGCTTGCCTTTTGGTCTTATTGCCGGCAATAACTCTTTTCTGGTTTTCTTTTTTAGATTCAAGATGTTGTTTTTTTATCCAGGTTAACATCTGGCGATATGATGCGATATAAGTGTGAACATCATTAAGCTCAACTATTTCACAGAAATATTTAGGATAACCTTCTTTTGGTTTACACCAATATGTATTTGGAATTCGCATTTGATTTGCGGGGCTCATTGCTCGTTTATCACCATCAAAATATTTAACAAGAGAAGTTTCTATGGTAACCCATTCATCGTAAGTTATATCATCATGAAGAAACCACATGCACTGAATTCCATTTCGAGTTTTTAAAATGTAATTCGGCTTCACACAAAAATTTTCTACCTGTTTTAACTTTTCCTTTTTAAACTCTTCTACAACATTTAAAGGATAGTATCTATCGTTTTTATCTCTTCCGTAATCAATATCAACGAAAAAGCAATTGAATTTCTTTATTTCATTGTTCTTTGTTCCACCTTGGTTGGGGTAAAAATATAAGTCTTCTACTCCGTTATATTTTTCTATTTCTGATAAAGAAATGGTATTTCTGTTTTTTCTTACACATATAGGATTTGTATTTCCTAATAATTTAAAACCGTTTTTATAACTCAATTATTATTTTAAGAACATCTCCCTCTCATCCTCCTTTCATTATAATTTTATAATGCTTA
>JAZOOC010000033.1:0-7911 GCA_045654825.1 Clostridia bacterium
CTCGTTTTTAGTTAGTGATACATTTTTGTTTTTATTTATACATATTTCAATATTTCCAGATGAAAAAAAGCCGCATTTTAGCGGCTTTTGTTTATTTATTATTCAATGAATTCTTTTTCAGACCTCGAGAGCAGCTTAACAAATTCTCTTCGTATTTCATATGTAAAATGAGAATTACTGAAATATTTTCTCAAATCACTTTCTTTAAGCTGATACTTTTCTTTTTTCTCTTCCTTTGCTCTTTGCTTTCTGTATTCTGTCAGACCTTTGAGCATATCGAAGGTATATTGTTTTCCGAGTTTTTTTGTCTTAGTAAAATAATCATAGATTAAGGTGTTTTTGCTTGAAAGCGGTTGAGGCGTTCCGTTTTCAAGATATTTCTGTCCTGCTTTGGTAGTATACGGTCCGAAAGTGACAGCTCTGGCACTCTCCCACTTATCTTCACTATCAACCGCGAATCTTAAAGCACCATTATCAGTATATGAGCCTCCTTTATATATAGCTTTTGCTCCTTCGTAAGCTCTGTTTAATTGTTTACCACCATAAGGGAGCAGATAATTTGTAATTAAAGGCATAATGTTATCCAAAGCATCTTCTTTATTCATATTAGCTTTTTATCAGACTTTGATACAGACATAAGATTATTTTTACTGATTTGTGCATTTTTTTAGCTTTCTGCGTAGAATTAGTATTGACAACATTTTTACTTTTATGTATAATGTAATTGAACCCGAGAGTATTTAATCCGGCAGGCAATGAGCGCCTAGCTCCTTTAAATATTTTGAGGGTTTTTTCTTTATCCATATACAAGATGTTTTCCTTATTCTCAATCAAATCGTTCAAAAATTCACCCTTCGTATTTTTGCCAAACATTGTCAACACGAAATTAACTTCTATTCTCTCTTCATTGTATCGCCCTTCTTTATCAGGTTTAATAGCAACCAACAATGGATTTCCCTCACTATCAGTATAATGTGACAAAACATAGATTCTGTCTGGCTTATCATCGTAAAACGAATCAAAAATCATTGCTGGCTTCTCTAATATTTCTGGAAGCAAATTAATAGTTGGCTCATCTAAACCGTGATACTTAGTAATACCTTCAACTTTCTCATGATGAATATCTCTTATATGCCCTTTAGTAATCAACATAGGCTTGGGATTCAAACCTACTTGCCTTAATTTTAATGTGGTATCACATATATAAACTTGATTACCATCACTGTTATATTTTGAAAGAGTTTCAGCTACTTGCTCTTTAAAGCTTTTTGACATCGAATAACGAATAATTTCTCTTTCATTTGCAACACCATCAAGCATGTTATACAGCTTACCAAACTTATCAGCCATTTTACGGGCATATTTAAGCTCGGAATTTACATATGAGCTTGCACCCTTAAAGGTATTAACAATATAATTCCAGAAATCTTTTATTTTTGTTAACAGTCTTTTAAGCTTATTATCCTTATGCATGATAAAAATCTTGAAAATGATACAGCTGCAAGAAATCCACATATACACTTCGCTATGAATACAACAAATACCGCTAGCGGAAAAAAGCTTCGTATAGACTTTAATAATATAGATGCTTTCAAAGCTCATATTCTGAATCTGTTGATAAAATACGATATTGGTAATGAACTTATTACTTGTTTCAAAGAAGTCTAAAAACAAAAATGACACCTGTGACAGCAAATACAAAACTCTATATAATATGAGTTTGTAAAGTAACGTCATAGGTGTCTAATTTTTTTCTGTTTCTCGTATACTTATGCGAAACACAGAGAGATTTATTGGCTTTTTGATTATTGTTTTGGCCACGGATAAATCTTCTTAACATTTATCTGTATTCACATTTATTGGTGATTTACTGAATATATAATGGCAAGAATAATTCAACTTCATCGGTAATACATAGGGGGCAAATCTTTCTATTCATTTTCAGAAACATCTGTCACCCAGGAACGTTCAGGAATTATAAGCTGATAATAATAAGTAGTTGCTCCTGTGTAAATTGCATAAAATTCTTTTGATTCCACATGAGTTCCCGGATACTGACTGGTAGAACGCTCTTCAAAGAACAGTTTAGTCCATTCTGATCCAAGGTTTTTTGTAGTTACATCGTCTCTCAAACAAATTGACCGTACAGCATCAGGCTTCATCGTTGTCAGACTATTTGCTGAAGCATTCTTATGTGGTCTGTAAAATACTCCTTTGGAGTAATAGTTGATATAGAAGTCTTCAGTGATTTTAACGTATGTGTACGGCTTTATTGTGTCTATATCAAAGAATTCCTGCATATCAGCCCAGGTATCAAGAACGACAACATTATCGAGTTTGAATCCGAGAACATTTCCTTGCGAAATGATTGTTGTATCTATTGTTCCATTTGTTTCAGAAAATTCAAGATATTTCTTATTTGACGTGTGTATTGAATCGGATAATCTCAGGTTAACAAATATCGATACTTCATCTCCTTTTGTGTATCCGTAATTATGGATAGTTCCATAAGGAATATTTCTTAAAGATATAAGATCATCGGTAGCTAAATCCTTTAAGAGAAGCTCATTAGTACCTTCATCTCCGTCGTATGCTACACCGACAACTAATGCTTTCACTTTAAAGTAGGAACCAATTTCATAATTATCTATATCTGAAACATTCACTTCGTTAACAAATTCAGAAAGTTCAACTTCAAAAGAAGCAGTTTTTCCTCCATAGCTCACAGTTACAACATTATCAGGATATGAAAATTTTTCAGGAGAAACTGTGTACTCCGTTATTTCTCGGGTTTCACCATTTGAAAATGTAGCTGTAACAATCATACCGTCCGGATCAAAGGTATCTCCGTTTGTATATTTCATCTTATCGGGAAGGTTTGTGATTTCAACCGAGCTTACATTAACTGTCGGAGCAACATTTAACATAGAAGGTCTTAAAACCGCAAAACGATCGTAGGCGATTAAAGAAACGAGAATATTATCCGCGCCTTCGCCGAAAATATTATCTCCTATTGTTAATTTTTTTATCTCTCCCGCTTCGTCTGCCAGAACGAGAGTTGAGTTGCCGGTATAGATATAAATTCTATTTCCGCCGCTCCATTCAGCGAGAATAACATCACCTACCGAAAGATTTCCTTCAGTTACAAGACGTGTTCTTTCACTATCGGGAATCAGATAAGTTCCGTTCTGAATATCAAGTCCGCCGTACAGATTAGGAACAAGGAACTGTGAAATATCGGTATTATTATAATAAGTGAGATTTTCAACATCAATAATATTATCAAGCACCGCTTCAACGGTATCATATTCTGATAATAAATCTATTCCGGTAGCTTTTTTGTAAACATCTTTTGCAAAGCTTAAAGAGTTTTCATATACCATTTCTTTTGAAGCAATGCTTTCAGCTACATCCTTTATAAGACTTTCGCTTGCATCAGGATATTTAGAAACAGTATGAATAAGTTTGCCAAGTTTAATTCCGCTCACATATGTATCGTTACTGATAATAAGTTTTCCCGGAGTTGAGGCAGTAACACGAAGAGTATAAGAAACTTCAAGAGTAGAAGATCCATTTATATTACCAATCCATTTAAGCTTATTTCCGGTTACATTAATCCCGTCGGAACCACTTACAAATTCTGTTCCCTCGGGTAAAGTATCAAGAATAACAACATTATTCAATACCGAACTTTTCGTGTTTTGAAGTGTTATTGTATAGGTTAGTAAATCTCCTGATTTAACTGAAGAATTTTCATACACCGAGGCAGTTTTCTCCATATTCAAACCTGCAATTCTCATGCGGCTTTTAGCCTTATCGGTAAGGGTAAGTCCTCTGTTCAACGGCCTTAACAAACAGAAATTCTGCACAGTATCTGAATCTGTTATTTTAAAAATATAACGGTTACTTTCAGTATTTGCGAATATATTTTCGTTTGTTATTGTGAAAATTCTACCATCAGTCGCTTCGCCTTCTGTAGACTCGTAGGATAATGCGGGATTTTCACTTACTACATAATATGAATTACCTGCTTGACAATGAATAAATGTGCCGTTTCCAATATACATGTACACATGACCTGCGGTATTATCTGCAGTTTTTCCATGACGATAATTTAAAATATCTCCTACTTCAAGCTGAGATATGATGCTTTGAGCAAGAGCTGTTCTTTCCGCTTCGGTATCGTAATCTGAAGGCTCCCAATAGCCTATAACATCGACATTATTCTGATTCGCTTTGGCATATGCAGAATAATTTTTTGTGCTTGGGCTCAATTCCTGTACAGTATAGGGCATAATATTAACACCGAATGCTTCTCTGTAACAAGCGTTTACATAGCTGCTGCAATCAAGATAAATTGTTTTCTGCGCGGTTGCATCCTCGGGAGAAGAAACAACATAACGTCTTTTAGCGCCGTGATTACCCTGATCGTACTGAACTTTTCCACCTTTTCTGTCGTAAGCTCTTGCAATTTCGGTTAATACCTCACCGTTATCATAATATTCTCCGGTAAGATATGAAACATATGATTTATAGGTTGGGTGCTTGGTATATGTGAATATTCTGTAACCGCCTTTTTCTTTGGGAGTTGCTGTAATAGCAAGGGTTAAAGATGCAGTTGTGTCTCCCTCTTTCATTCTTGAAAGTGCCGCTTTCACGGCAGGAGTTATATCATAGTTATATGATGCTATGCCTGATACAACCAAATTTGAGTCAAGGGGTGTTTTTTTAGTTATAAAGGATAAATCTTTATATGTATTAACTGTTGTTTTTGAAAAATCCAAATCACTTACATCATAAATAACACAGGTTCCGTTTTTTTCCGGGTTATCCGGAGAATTAGATTGAGTGCTGAACTGACTTAAAGAAAGATTAAAAGACATTAAATTTTTAAGTTTCTTTACCAAATCAGCTTTAAATACTATATTTACGCGATGAAAGGTGGATGAACCATAATCATTCGTTGTTTTTACTCCTGACCATGCAGTAGCATATCCGCCATTTATATCCGTTGTGATTCCGGTACTTGTTCCGATTTCAAGATGTTCTCCGCTTACTGTCGCCTGATTTCTTAACTGAGCACCGGAGGGGATTTAGTATATACTCCGCTACTAATATCACTGTATATTTCTATGCCTTCAGACAATGTGTCTGTTCCGTCTTCACCGGTTACATAAGGAATTATTTTAAAATCTTTTGATGACTTGAAGCCCATTCCGAAATTACCGTTATTATTAATTGCACTGTTAAAAGCATTTTCTGAAGAGGTTGCTTCATTCCAAAAGATTTCAGGAAGTCCCGGATTATAGAGCTTTCCGTTTTTAAGACTTAATTTTTCACCATTTACGATAACCCCTGCATCTGTTGCGTTGATATCGGTTGTTCCAATTGCAAAATAATAACCATTTTCATCTTTTATTATGTAGGAAATATCAGTTGATGCAAATGCTGATGAAAATGAGAATACAATTACTAACAGAAATAAAATATATTTTTTCATTTTGAATTTCTCCATTAAATTTATTATCGTTTTCAGAATTTTTAAATTTTATTCCATATTTGTTTTAACTGACTCCATGCTGCATCAGCATAGAACCTATGACCGCCATCCCCTTCAACCAGACAGCATATATTATCCTTATTATGATATTTATAAGCATCGAAAATTTTGTTGAAAATATAGCGTGCACCGCTAATGGGAAAAATATCATCTTTTACTCCCGAAACCTGTATGTAAGCTTTAGGATACCCCATAATTACCAAATCATTCATATCGAAATAATTTGCTATCCCGGGAACATAATTACAAGAACAATGATACATCGCCCCTATTGAGTCTTTATAAGTACATACTGCACAGGAAGGCATAGAAAGCTTAATCCGGTCTTCCAGTGCACACAGATACGCAGTTGCTGTACCGCCACCGGAATTACCCATACAACATATTTTATCGGTATCCATAATATCACTGAATTTCTCTTCAATAACATCAATAAGTCTTGATATATCCCAGACTCTTTCTCCTATTGTTGTTCTTCCGAGAATAAGAGAATTCATTGTCGATTCATAACATTGCGGACCTTTTTCGTTTCCGCCGCATTCACCGAAGTTTCTCTGTTCAACCGCAATTGCAGCAAAACCTTCCTTTAATGCTCTGATGCAAAAATCCCTGTCTCCTGAAAGGAGTTCTTCATCACCCGGATATTTTGCTCTTCCAAGAGAAATATGCATTCCTGTTGAATGACCTTGCAGACAAATCATTACAGGTGGATTTATAACATCATCGGGAATCAGAAGATGACAAGGTACACGATAATTTTTTTCGCTTTGAAACGTAAATCTTATTTCTTTACCGCCTTCTATCTCTTTTTCATACTCAATGTTTATATCCGAGTCAACTTTTACAAACCTATCAATGCCGAGAAGCGAAGTAAGTTTACTTCGTGCAGTTTGTTTCCACTCTTCAATATTTTCGCCATTATAAGCCATTGATGGTTGAATTGTATTCAAAAGTTCTCTGGTATACTCGTAAGATGTTTTCATAATTATCGTTACTCCATTTTATATTATATTTCAGCTATAGCAACTCTTACCGGATATGATTTGCCATACGGTTGTCCTGTAAAATTGACCGCAAGAATATCATTGCCCTGTATGAATTTTAAATCTTCATTATTATCCATCCACTTAATTGATTTGATTTTTTCACTTATATTTCCAAAAGCATAGGCGCCTTTATATTTTCCCTCCACTGTAACATTGGTATCCCCCGCAATTGCTAAATCATACACAAAGATATAAAGTGCAGAGTTATCTATGCTCTTCAATACAAAATTTTTCCCCATACCATAAGCATTACAAGGTCTTCCGTTATATATTGCCTCTCCAAAAATATTCATCCAGCGGCCTATAATTCCAAGAAGCTCTTTCTGATAATCATTGATTTTCCCTTGAGCTTCCGGACCTATATTTAAGAGATAATTAGCACCCACCTTACGACAATCACAAAGGCTCTGAATAAGCTCAACCGGTGACTTATAACATAAATCATCATATCCGATACCCCAGTGGTCATTAAGAGTATGACACATTTCAGCAGCGACATATTTTGTCATTCCTTCTCTGTTCATTGGAGTCGGGCAACCTTGCTCAAATGTTACAGAATCAACTTCTATGTTTCCTATATCACCCCTGTTTTCAAGACCTGTGTTGTTTATTATCATTGCTTTAGGCTGATATTTTCTGATTGTAGCATATAGTTCGTCAACCTTCCAGTCAGAGTCGGGCTTTGACCAGTTACCATCAAACCACAAGCCACCGATTTTTCCGTAGTTTTTACACAGTATTTCAACACTTTTTCTTAGATATTCAAGATATTCATCGAAATTTTCATTAAAATCCTTATTGTACCAGTCAAGTGTTGTATGATAGAACATCGGCATAATACCGTATTTGTTACAAGCATCGACAAATTCACGGATAAGATCACGCCCGGCAGGAGTATGGGGTGCATCAAACTTGTTTAATCCGCATGTGTCATAAAGCGAAAACCCTTCATGATGTCTTGTAGTAAGTGTTATGTATTTACAGCCCGTTTCCTTTGCTGTACGTGCAATATAATCCGCATCAAAATCATCGGCTGTAAATGTATTTGCAAGCTTTACATATTCATTCAAATCAATATTCTCGTTATGGAGTACCCACTCACCTCTTCCAAGCTGTGAATATAATCCCCAATGAATAAACATTCCCAATCCCATTTGCTCAAAATCAAGAATGTATTGTTTTGCTATTGGTATACTCATAATTTCCTCCTTGTATTAAATTCATAATTAAATAAGCCTCATCAGACAAATTTTCATTTATATTCATGGCAAGTTATGACCAAAAATTATTCACATTAATTCTTGC
>JAZOOC010000034.1:0-2722 GCA_045654825.1 Clostridia bacterium
TGGCTACGATCCGACTTCATTCAATTAACGGCACAGGTCATTTTATTCATACATATAACTGTGACGGAAATCCTATTCCTACTTTTACAGGTGAGCCTGAAAGAGTAGAAATTCCTGATTCTATAGATGAATTCTATAATAAAATCTGGGATAATCTTGATGAAAATAATAAAATTTCATTATATGTAAGATATACAGACCTTGATAGCGGTGAATTTGAAGAAAGAATGATTAATAAAAACGGAGGAAACAATTAATGAATTCATTTGAATTAAAATACGGCTGTAATCCTAATCAGCCGGACTCTAAAATTTATATGACAGAAGGAAGAGAACTTCCGATTGAAATATTATGCGGAAGACCCGGATATATTAATTTCCTCGATGCTTTTAACAGCTGGCAGCTTGTTAAAGAATTAAAAAATGCAACAGGTATGGCTTGTGCTACATCATTCAAGCATGTAAGTCCTACTTCTGCGGCAGTTGGGAAAAAACTTGATGCTAATCTTAAAAAAGCATGTTTTGTTGATGATATAGAAGGACTTGATGAATCTCCTTTAGCTTGTGCATATGCAAGAGCAAGAGGAACAGACAGAATGTCTTCTTTTGGTGACTGGATTGCATTAAGCGATGTTTGCGATAAAACAACAGCTATGATAATTAAAAGAGAAGTGTCAGACGGTGTTATCGCACCCGGATATGATGATGATGCTTTGGAAATTTTAAAAAGCAAAAGAAAAGGGTCTTATAATATTATAAAAATTGACCCCGATTATGTTCCCGACGCAATCGAAACAAAACAGGTTTTTGGTATTACCTTTGAACAGACAAGAAATAATTGTAATATAACAAAAGAATCTTTAAAAGAAATTGTTACAGATAATAAAGATATACCCGAATCTGCGGTTATTGACCTTTTAATAGCTTTAATTACTTTAAAATATACACAGTCTAATTCTGTATGCTATGCTGCAGATGGACAGGCTATAGGCGTAGGTGCAGGTCAGCAGTCGAGAATTCATTGTACAAGACTTGCCGGAAATAAAGCAGATATCTGGCATTTAAGACAGCATGAAAAAGTTCTTAATTTACCATTCCTTGCTGAAGTCGGCAGACCCGAAAGAGATAATGCTATTGATTTGTATGTATCTGATAATTGGGAAGAACTTTTAGCAGATGGAGAATGGCAGAATTTCTTCAGTAAGAAGCCTGAGCCATTTACCTCTGAAGAGAAAAAAGCTTATCTTAAAACAATAAAAGGTGTTGCACTTGGAAGTGATGCATTCTTCCCGTTTGGAGATAATATAGACAGAGCGGCAAAAAGCGGTGTAACTTATATTGCGCAGCCCGGTGGCTCAAAAAGAGACCAGAATGTTATAGATGCGTGCAACAAATATAATATGGCAATGGCATTTACCGGCTTAAGATTGTTCCATCACTAAAATAAATCTGAAAGGTATGTAATCAGTATGAAAATAATGGTTGTAGGCGGCGGCGGAAGAGAGCATGCTATAATTAAAAAGCTAAAAGAAAGCAAAGATGCAGAAAAAATATATGCGCTTCCCGGTAACGGAGGAATTTCCGCAGATGCCGAATGTGTAAATATCGGTGCAAAAGATATAGATAAAATAGTCGAATTCGCAGTTGAAAACAAAATCGATTTTGCTGTAGTTGCTCCCGATGATCCGCTGGTACTCGGTGCGGTAGATGCTTTAAATGCAGTTAATATTCCTTGCTTTGGTCCGGATAAAAAAGCTGCAGCAATAGAGGGAAGTAAAATCTTTTCTAAAAATCTAATGAAGAAATATAATATTCCCACAGCTAAATATGATGTTGCAAATTCAGTTGACGAAGCTGAAAAAATAATTGCAGCTTCTTCATTTCCTCTTGTTATCAAAGCGGACGGTTTAGCACTCGGAAAAGGTGTTGTTATTGCACAATCTTACGAAGAAGCTATAAAAGCTGTTCATTCAATGATGGAGGATAAAGTATTCGGCGAAAGCGGTTCTAATGTTGTTATTGAAGAATTTCTTGAAGGTCCTGAAGTTTCCGTGCTTGCATTTACAGACGGTAAAACAGTAGCTCCTATGATTTCATCAATGGACCATAAAAGAGCCGGAGATAACGATACCGGACTTAATACAGGCGGTATGGGAACAGTAGCGCCGAACCCTTATTATACTGATGAAATTGCCAAAGAATGTATGGAAAAAATATTTATTCCTACAATCGAAGCAATGAATAAAGAGGGCAGAACATTTAAAGGATGTCTTTATTTCGGACTTATGATAACCAAAGACGGACCTAAGGTTATTGAATATAACTGCCGTTTCGGTGATCCTGAAACTCAGGTTGTATTACCTCTTCTTGATGGCGATCTTCTTGATATTATGATAAAAACTTCCGAAGGAAGACTTGATGAGGCAGATATAAAGAATAAAGATAAATCTGCTTGTTGCGTTATTATGGCATCAGACGGATATCCCTCAAAGTATGACTCGGGATTTGAAATTAAAATTTCAGACGAAATTAAAGATAAAGCAGAAGTTTATATTGCAGGCGCAAAAATAAGCGACTCAAAACTTGTTACGGCAGGCGGTAGAGTTCTTGGTGTAACCGCATTGGGAGATAATCTTAAAGAAGCTGTGGATAATGCTTATAATGCAGTTAATTATGTTAACTTTGATAACGCATACTACAGAAAAGATATAGGAAAAAAAGCA
>JAZOOC010000035.1:0-10329 GCA_045654825.1 Clostridia bacterium
GGTACATTCCGTAACCTTTATCTTGAAGGACCACCACAGCACAAAGATAAATCTAAGTTTATTACACAGATAATTGCGATAGTTGAATAAAAAAAGAATGAGGGGATGTAAAAATAGTTCAGACCGCAAGAAAAGAAGAAAACCAAGCATTTACCTATGTTTGAAAATATAAGAAGATATTTAAACAAGGTAGAAAAATTGAAAAAAATCAATTTTTCCTATCCCCATAAAAAAGGCGATGTAAAAAACGAATTTTTTTACATCGCCTTTGCTTTACATGTGTTAATTACCGCTAAACACATTTATAATTTCTTTTTTCTTCCTTATCTCACTTGGTTCGATGTGCTTTTTTCCGACAAAGAAGGAGGGCCGCCACCCTTATGCACAATATCGTATATGTTTACATTGCATCATATCTCTTTTGCGCATCATTATAAATTTTCACTAACTCATCAACATTAAGTGATTTTGCTTTTGCAATCCAATCTTCCCATTTAGCATTGCCCATAATATATTTAAGTGAAAATTCCTGAGAAGCGCGTTTTAAGTCAGTAACAAGAGAATTTCTTCGTTCGTTTTCTTCCGGTGTAAATACAAGCTGAGGATCAAGATCCAGCTTCATACCCGGTTTTTTAATAAATTCCTGAGCTTCCTGTTCTCTTTCAGAGAATTTGAAGTATGAGCTTCTTCTGTCGAAACCAAGATATACGCCCTGGATGAACATACCGTATTTTTCTTCCAGTTCATTAATTGTCGGAATATCTCCGGGAAATTCATAATACTCAGCGAAACCGTCTTCACCCATTTCGTAAGTTTCGCCTTCAACACCCATAGTTATAAGCTCTTTTCCTGCGGGAGAGGCAACGAAGTCCATTAATTTAAATGCAGCTTCATCAATCTTGTCTGACTTCTTCGCTACAAAGAGACCTCCTGCAGTCTGATCTAATTCCATAATTTTCTGAGCCGGTCCGATAGGATTGCCATATCTTAAATCATATCCGGGAACTGACTCCGAGGTTAATTCCGTAAACTGCTCAAGTCTTCCTATCCAGTCCCAGGTTACAAATGCTTTATTCTTCTGGCTCATAAGCTGCTGCCAGCTTGACTGAGTTCTTGTTATAAATTCAGGGTCAATAAGCTTTTCATCATATAATTTCTTTAAGTATTCAAGCATAGCCTTGAATTCGGGAGAAGTGTCTGCATAAAACCATTCTTTTTTCTCTTCATTATAATAAGGCTCATGAGTTCTTGATAATCCCCAGCTCGGAGCAAGTTTGGAATATAACGCATCAGCATTTTTTGAAACAAAAGGATAGGAATCCGGATATAATTCTTTAAGCTTCTTTAATGCCTGATAGAATTCTTCCTCGTTATTCCACATTGGTATTCCGTGCTTATCGAAAATATCTTTACGATACAAGGTGCCGTGATTAACATCACGCTGCAAATCATATCCATAATAGCTGTACAATCTTCCATCCGATAACGCAAATGTTTTAAACACCCAGTTATTATCTTCATTTTCAACGAAATTTTTCCTGAAATTAGGAAGAATATCGAGGTAATCTTCAATACAAGCAAGCGAATTTTGAGAAGCAATATCTTCAGCATCTTCCATTGTATAGGCCATTATATTAGGTAAATTTCCGGATGCCAGTATTGTTGCTTTTTTGTTATCACTTGCCGATAAGGGAACAGCAATCAGTTCAAGATCTATACCGGTAACCGCTCTGATTTTTTTTACTACATAACTATCATTTAAATTTGTAATGTCAGATGTTGCATACCATGTAATTTTAGTGTTTTCATCAACCAATGGTAGTTTAAGACCACCAAGATCACCGGAGATTTTTTCGTTGGGATCATACACTTCTGCAACTAATCCGGATTCTCCGCAACCCGAAAAGCATCCGATTATAACAAATAATGCCAAGAATAGATTAATAGCTTTTTTCATACCGCTACCTCCAAAATATTTATATATTTTATAATAAAACAGACTTGATGACATAAATGTTAAATATCAGGCAATTGCTTTATTTTTTATAGGCTTCATAAACCTTTTTGAAAGCATCAGCCAATTCTTTAATATTTTCATCTGTCCATGTTTCAACAGGATAAATGTTAAAGGTATCGTCGAGCGCTTTGCTTACTACAGGTAAATCGTCCAAAGAATACCTCTTATCCTTATCGCCCTTATATTCAGGAGCTGCCCAGGGATATTTACTGTCTCCGAACACAGTGCTTTCCTTATACCATATTGATGTATAAGGAGTACCGCCATAGCGATACATAGCTTGAACTCCTTCTGCTATGAGAGCATCGCAGAATTCTTTTTTATCAACAGAAACTGCATCTTTATTAAATAAAACTCTTAAGAACCAATAGGAAGGTTCGCTCTTTTCAGAAATTTTCGGGAATGAAACAACCGGATTGTCCTTTAATGCTTCTTTAATCTTTGCTACTATTTCACGACGAGCTTCTGCAATGGGGAATTGTTTTTTAATCTGCACACGTGCGATAGCAGCATGCATATCATCCATATTATAATTTAAAGATGCACATATATTTCCTTCTGCCCAATCTCCACCATAAGGCTTACCGCGGTCTGCAGCCTGACGCGCACGATTATATGATTCCTCTGTTTTAGTGAAAACAAGACCACCCTGACCTCCGGCACAAGTATGCTTACCAAACATCATAGAAAAACCTGCAGCGTCACCAAAGGTACCAACCGGTTTACCGTTATATTTGGCGCCATGTGCCTGAGCGCAGTCTTCGATTACGGGAATACCCTTTTCTTTTGCAAATTCGCATATTTTTTCTATATCTTCACAAGGTTCACCGGCTATATGAGCAAGCAAAATAGCAGAGGTTCTTTCAGTATATGCCTTTTTAACTCCTTCAAAGCTTACATTAAAGCTATCGGGAGCTGAATCCGCAACAACAGGAATACAATTCATCAGAACAATCGGCATAAAGCCTCCGGGGTCAGTAATAGGGCCGGAAATTATTTCTGTAAAAGGTTGAATATTCTGAGAACGAAGAGCAACATAAACAGAGCCTGTACCGCTGTTTACACACTCAGCGTAACCACCGCCCAGCATTTTTGCAAATTCACTTCCTAACAATTCGCGTTCAGGACCGTTGTAGCCGGGTGCTACGCCATTTTCAATTGCTTCATCAATAATTCTTACACAAGCAGCTTTTTCTTCTTCACCGAAGTGATGTCTTGCAGGGAAAGGAGTTTTTATAGCTTTTTCTCCTCCGTTAATTGCAAGCTGTTTTAATTTTTCGTTATTAGCCATTGTAATTTCTCCTTTTTTGTTATATTAATTTATTCCTCATAGGTAAATGTATATATAGTTCCTGCTTTAAGATTACCTGTAATTTGATTTTCCTCAACCTTAAATTCCTCAGGTAATTTAAGAATTTTTCTGTTAAGTGTTGGGAATTTATTCATACCCTCAGTCCATGTAAATAAGTATCCGACACCCTTGCCATCAAGAACAACTACACGATTTTCATCAATAGCCTGAGCATATATTTTCCCATTGCTTTCCCACGTCCAGTTACCGTAGCTGTGATATACGGGAATACCCCAGGGCTTTTTACTGCTTAAAGTCAAAAGCTTACCTAATTGTTCCATCTTATCGTCAGTAAGACTGTCTCTGTCGTGTAATTCCTTGATATAGTAAAGAGCAGGGACACCATAAACAACAGCACTTATATATGTTTTATATATCCAGTCGCTATACATAGATGCGCCGTCGGAATCAATTAATATTGTTGGAGCTGAAAGTGAAGAAATTCTTGCTCTGTCTTCCCGTTCGGGATAATACAATTGGATATCGTGAAGACGATTCATACAAAGAACCTCTTCAAATCTTGGCTCACAAGCAGAACCATTAAGTAAAACATCCGGCTTAATCTCTCTTGCTTTTTCCAAAAATGTTTTATAGAAACGATACATTTCTTTAACCCCTATACCGTTTTTGGCATTTCTGTACTCTGATTTTGCAGGGTTATGAAAAAACGCAAGATAATCCATCTTAAGCCCGTCGCAATTCAATGCATCAGGCTCATCGCTGAAGAACTGTCTGCTGATTTCCTTTAAATAATCACCGATATTATCCGCACTGAAGTCTATAGAATAAACCGTTTCTTCAGGATAAACTCCAATAGCCTTCTGATTTGTTAAAACATCAAATTGCTGTGATGTAGTTATAAATCCGTTATTAACATTATCAATTAAAGGAGCAACCCATAAAAGAACCCTGTGTCCTAAATCATGGCATTTATCGATAAATGCTCTTAAGTTTTTAAAGGTAGCAGGATTGACTTTACCTTCCGAGCTGTATCTATGTTGCCAGAAGGCATCAACAACTATAGTAAAATCGTTGACCTTGAGTCTGTTTCTCGCTCTGTCAAGCCACATATTCAGCCATTCTTCAGTAAATCCGGGCGAATCATAGTCATAATCGCTTCCGTTGTATTGAAGCTCCATCATTTGGTCGCCATAGGTAACAACCATTGGCTTTTTCCACCATTCATAATAGTTTTTATCTTCAATAGCTTTCGGAGAATAAGCTTTGTACTCAATTAATTTTTCTCTGAATAAAGATAGGCCTTCCCATTCATTTTCGGGGAAAGTTATAATAACCCTTGGTGCGATATAGGTTTCGCCGGCATTAACAACCTTATGTCCGCAGGGCTTTTCAACTAAAATTCCGCAGAATTTTGACAATCCGTATTCATAAGAATCCGGCAAATCCAAAAGACCGAAGGATACGCTCCAACCTTTATTGCCCAATGTAAAATTAAGAGGGGCAGGAGTGAAATATCCATCCATCGTGTCATCGCAGCCCATACCGTAGAGAGAGCGATTAACACCATTGAGGCATCTCGGCTGAGGGGTAAAATTTCTCACACATCTTGTCATTTCCAGGCCTTTGGTAGCTTTTTTAAAATAATCAACCTCATAAATTTTAATATCATTTCTCGCTTTGGAATCAAATGATACAATAATATCATCTTCATTTAAAACAAGCGAAAAGGAAATCTCTTCGAGGTCTCCGCTGATGAAATTCTTTCGATATGTAATAACATTATTGTCTGCAATATATTTCCCGCCATCTAAATCGGTCAAGTTGTTATTACCCGTATATAATTCAGCAAAAAAAGGAAATTTAAAAAGATACTCTCCCTTAGAGTTGTATAATTCTATATAATTATCTTTTTCATTCCATTCCAGTTGATATTGTTTTTTTATAAATCTCATATTTTTATCCTTCATTAACTTATGCTTGTTATTGTTCTTTTTTATATTCAAATGGTGTTATTTTATCCTTAACAGAATCCAAACCGCTTGCATTCAGGAAATTTTTGAAAGAGAAGTTGGCATGTCCGTCAGCAATTTCAAACGACAAGGTCAGTTCTTCTGATTTACCGGTTGTGTTTTTTGAAACTAAAATAGCTGTGTATGTACCGGGTTCTTCAGTATTTTCAAACAGAAATGAAGTTTCTGCTTTATCAATTTCCTTTTCGTTGTATCCGTCAATTTTTTCACCATCAAGCATAATTGTAAGCAACAAGCTGTCGTAATCATTATCCAGCATGTTCTCCCATACGAATAATACAGCCTGTGTTAATTCGTCCTTGCTGTATGTTAGGTTAAACGGTGCTGATGGTAAATCTCTTAAGCCGGTTTTATGAGGATTGGATTTAATTTGAGGATATAAATATGTCGGGTTTCCTCCCTGAACATTAAAGTCATAGCCTTCGCCTAAATCTATTGTCTTTAGTTCGGCATCGGATTTAGCCTCAACTCCCGGCTTTGCTTCGGAGGATAACAAGCTGTCGATATAATAGCAGTAGGATACATTTAATATTGCACCTTCGACTTTATTTGAATATACAGGAAATCCCTTACTGCTTGTAACAGCTCCTATGTTATAACAATTACTTAAATTAACAGTTTTGTTATTAGCACTGATATTAGCAACAATACCTGCAGCAAAGTTGTTGTTTTCACTTCTAATTTCACCGGTATTATAGCAATTGGTAATATCAATATTATCAGCAGTTACTGCAACAATGCCCGCAAGAACACCATTTCCTGTTATATTGCCTGTATTATAGCAATCTGTGATATTGCCGTAGGAATAACCGACAATACCTCCGCCGTTGCTTGATGCTACAGTAATATCACCATCATTTCTTGAAGAGCGCACATTACCTTTAGTCTTAAGGTATCCGACAATTCCGCCGACTCTCTGATTTCCTGAAACAGCTCCTTTATTAACACAGCTTTGTATTACACCGCCGTTTGCAGATGTTATGCCTACTATACCGCCAATATCATTGTCGTTATATTCAGTGGTAACCGTTTCCTCGTTAATACAATTTGTAATTTTTCCGGTTGATGAGAGGTTGCCTAATATACCGCCTATTCCGCCTGAATCTGTAGCTGAATTATTAAGACTTGTTATTTTAGCCTTATTTTTGCAATTTGTAATTTCACTGCCTTCAAAATCAACACCTGCAACTGCGCCGACATTAATTTTTCCTTTAACATTACCGAATATGGTTATATTTTTTATGGTTGCTTTTCTGATTCCGGCAAAAAGTCCTGCATTATCATTAGTTGTATCATTAATATCAAGAGTAATTCCATAACCGCTTTTAGAATTCAATTCTCCTCTGAATTCGTCAATCGGAACATAATTGGAATCTAATATAATATTTTGTGCAACTAAAAATTTCTGGTCTTTATTCTTAGCAATATTTTCAAAATGTCTTTGGTTTTTAATTAACCAATAACCGCCTTCTTTTCCTCCATAGAGAGGAATATCAAGTGTGATTTCCTTTTCCTCAGAATCCAGAATATTCGGCACTGCACTTGTAGCTTTGAACTTGAATACCTGAGTTTCTGAAAGCTTGGATAAGGTATCGTTATCAATAACAACGCATTCTCCGTTAACAGTAAGCGGTGTATATCCATTGCCATCGCCTAAGTCTGTTGATAATTGATAGCCCGATGCATTAGCAGCCGGATCCCAGATAATTTTAATTGTTTCGCTACCGTCGTTTAAAATAGTCTGAGAAACTCTAAGCTCAGGTAATTTTACACTTGGGTTTTCAAAGGTAAAGTCTTCTTCAACCGAAAATTCTGAGCTTTTTGAGGGAACACTCGAAACCGCACGAACCTTAATTGAATAAGCTTCTGTTGGTTTCTTGTTATTCATTAACTGATTAACTTCGCTTGAAATGGAAGCACTCGTGCTGTTGCTTTCAAAGGTTATATTTTCAACAGCTTCATTGCCGTTTGTCTTTCTTTTTAATACAAGCTCATATTTTATTGCACCGGGAACCAAGTCCCATGTTACAATCATTTTTTCATTATCAATATTCTTGATAATAGGAACAGGTAATACACCCGAGTCATTGCTGTTTCCTGCCAAGCTGCCTCCGGTGGAACCGCCGCCACCGCCGCCGCCTGAAGAGGAATTTGATTGAATAACAGCAGCACCTGCGGAATTATTATCTTCATTTTCTTTAATGGCAGAGCTTTTAAGTATTCTTGAAGAAATAACAAAAACCTCTGCTCTGTTCATTGAATTATCCGGCTTAAAAGTGCCGTCCACATAACCCATAACAAGTCCGGTTCTCGAAAGAGCATAAACATAGCTCTTAGCCCAACCTGGAATAACATTATCATCCTCAAAAGGTTCGATGATGTTTGTAGCCTCCATATTTAAAATTCTTGCAAACATTGTGCAGGCTTCAGCTCTTGTAACAGGTGCAGCGGGATTAGCATTTCCATAATTATCGCCCTTGATATACCCTGCGGTCTTAGCGACACACATATCATTATAATACCAAGCGCTTTTATTTACATCAGGAAAGGCTGTACCGTCTGATTCTTTGTATGAAAACAGTCTGTTTATAACAGCAACCAATTCAGCACGGGAAATAGTTTCATCGGGTCTTATTCCGCTGCTGTCTCCTTTAACAATACCGCTTTTAATAAGCTCCTCAATTTCTTTTTCAGCCCAATGTCCGCTATAGTCGAAAGCAAAAACAGCTAAAGTAGAAGTTAAGGAAAATATAATGAAAAGGGAAATAATTCTCTTAAATAATATCTTCATATTTTGCACTCACCTTTCTACAGCGCATCATTATGCTCAGGCAACAGATTAATAATTATAACCTGAGTGTAATTTCCTCTCGTTGAAAAAGCCATAACTCTTGAAGCCTTATTAACAGCAAGTGCAGAGGCAAGCTTAAGATCGCTAAGCTTACCTTGGCTTATTTTGAATTTTCCGTCTCCTGTATGAGAATTATATTCGGTTTCTTCAAGCAAAGTAATAACAACATCGTCATTAATCATTATATATTTCTCAAGCACAGAGCCTGTATAGCCTGAAGCGTTATAGTCACTATATGTTCCTATATTGCTTCCTGAAGCATTAAGCGGCAATCGTACTCTTATTGTATTTCCCGATATGCTGACAGGCAAAAGTAATTCAAGCGTATAGGATTCGCTGTACGATGGCATAAAGGGATAATATCTCTGGTCAAAAGGAAAGCCCGTTGTGTCAGTGTAGATATTTTCTATACCGTAAGGATTAACAGGTGCGGTAGGTCTTAACCCGGATACAGGCTTTTTATTAATTTTACTTATATCCAGTTCTCGTTGAATATGTGATAAATATCCGTTTGTTACCTCAAGGGAAATAATATCCCCTTGCTTTAAGCCTTCAACCTGCTTATATGTAACAATCTCGCCCAAAGCATTCTTATCAATTTTTTCGGGATATTGTCCTCCGAAAATTATATTATTATAAAACACATGAAGCTTGTCTTTATTGAGCTTAACAGATTCTTCTTTTCCGTCAACATAATAATAAAGCTTATATTGTTGGGTTTTTGTTTCTTCATCAAAGATTTGAGTAATTCTATCAAATACTGCAAGCTTAGCAGCATAGTTACCAATCTTAAATTGAGAAGCATCGCCACGAAGCAGGAGTAATGCAGCAACGCCTGAATCCTTGTCGACATTAAATGCCTGAGCATCATAAGCGAGATTTTTCAGCTCTGAATTATTATAAATCGCATAATTTTCAATATCAAACAAGTCGGTTTCATAATAGTTGGTGCTTGTTATTGAAAAGCTGTCCATTCCATATCTGTCTATATCCGGCACCTTCATTATAACCGTTTCGCCCGTAACAAAATATTGACCGTCAAATGTACTTGCAGACTTTTGATAGCTTTCGGTACGGAATATTCTTTTTGTTTCATTCAAAATATATGGATCATCTGCTTCATCTGCTTCAGATAGTGAAGAATATTCTGTATCAATATATGTTATTTCATTTTTTGAATTAACCTTTAATATAACAGGCTTGGGAATAATTTCAGAGGGCGTTTTATTATACTTATTATGATAATCATTATCAAGCACAAGAACATTTCCGTCGGGCTGACGACACAACAATTCTTTCAACTCATCATAAACAGACACTCTTTGTTGGGATATGTTTTTGCCGTCAAGGCTCTCACCATCAACAGTGGCTTTTTTAGAAACAACACTGCTTTTCAGTTCTTTATCGCCATCATAATAAAAAGCTAAGGGAGTCTCTTCATAGCTTGACTGATTTTTTAAATTAACGATATAAGCATAATGAATATTTAACTTCTCCGATTTCTCCATATATGCTATTTTGCCTGTAACATCCAGACGAAACGCAGTTGGGTGGTCATAGCTTAATCTATTATAAAAATTATTAGTTACTGCAATTAAAAAGCCGGAAACTTCATAATCGCCGTTTTCGGTAGTAATGAAATTTTCATTCCTATCGTAAGAAACAACAGTTTCTTCTCTTCTTTCATCATTTACATAAAGGAAGCAGATAGTTTTGCCGTCTATAAGTGAACTCGATTTTGCAACAGAGATAATATCATATTCATTTATATCGGAAATATTAATGATTTCATCATTTTTTATAATACGATACGAAGTCTTTGACGGATTGGAAAAATCCAGATTATTTATCGGACTTACCTTACAGGTAATAAGGCTGTCTTCTTCGGAAGCATAATCACAAATTATATTATAATTAAAATGAATAATATCTATAAAATCAATTCTTTTATCGCCGTTGTTATCAACAAGAGTTATTCTGCCTGAAGGGTTATAAAAATTATTTGTTGTTAAGCTTGTAATTCTTCCGCCATTTTTTACCACATAAGGCTTTTCACTCGTGAAATATATTTTTTTAAATTCTCCTTCTTCTTCTTCATACTCTAAATAATCAGCCGTAG
>JAZOOC010000036.1:0-1748 GCA_045654825.1 Clostridia bacterium
TAATGCATCTAAGAATTCATCCTTATCTGACCACATTTTAATTCCGTGTTTATCAAAAATATCTTTTCTGTATAACATTCCGTGGTTAATATCTCTGTTCCAGTCCCAACCGTAAAAGCCGTAAAGCTTTCCATCTGCAGAAGTATATGATTTAAAAAGCCATTCTTTTTCTTTATCATCAACAAAAATTCTCTTAAAGTTAGGAGTAACATCCAGATAGTCTTGAACTGCAGCAAAAGCGCCTTGTAAACATAATTCTTCTGCAAAATCAACATCAAGTCCCTGTCCTATAATATCGGGTAAGTCCTTTGATGCTGCAAGTACTTTGAGTTTCTGAGCTGCAGTTCCTGATGCAAATACATCAAGCTGAACATTCGCACCTGTGATTTCTCTTAATTTCTTTACAACATAAGAATCGTTTAACCCGGTAGTATTTGAAGTTACGCTCCAATGAATTTCTTCGCTTCCGTCTGCAAGAGGAAGGGAAAGTCCGCCGGTATCACCAACCTTTATATCGGGGTTATAAAGTGCCGAAGTTATTTTATCCTTTCCGCAGGAAGAAAAAGCTCCAATAATGAGGACTAATGCCAGAATAGTACAAATTGTTCTTTTCATTTTAATTCACCTTTCTTTTATTTATATATAATAAGTGTTTTCGGATCTCTTGAAATAATATGATTGATAACATAATCATCAATAGCCACATCGTCAGGAGTTCCTTCTCTTACAATTGCAAAAGATCCATTATATTTTACAACAATTATATTATAGGTGGATAATTCAAACAGTTCACTTGTAAGTCCGTCTATACTTTTTACAAATACAAAGCCTGATAATATATCCGTAACCTTTCTCTGGGAAATAGTCGTGAAGCTTCCCTCTTCCTGACCTGTATAAACATATTTACTTCCGTTTGGCTTATCAACTTTATAATAAACAAGGAAAATCTGAACCTCATTATCCTCGTTCCATCTTACTTTTATTGTATCGCCAACAGTAAGATCATGAATTGAATATCCGTTAGAATCTGTAAGAGTACTTGTATTATCGAAATACAAATCCATTTCAACGGCACCTAAATATGTGCATTTACGGATATGCATTTTTTTAACCTGTTCACCATCTTCATTCATAACAGATGAAATTTTGTCAACAACAGCAAGTATATCGTGTCCTTCAAATTCCTCTGCAATAGTTTTGGCATTTTTCTTTACCAATACAAAATCCGAAACAACATTATCTTTGGTAAAAGTATACCCTGCCAATGTAGTGGTATCTTCAAAACTTGTATAATCTGCAATTTTAAAAGCTTCTTCATCAGTTATAGAACTATCCGGAGGAACAACCATATAAGGAGTTGAAGCGGTAACATAAATCTCCCAACCATATGTTTTACTTTCTCTGTAATAAGTTCTTGAAGCTTCTTCATATCTTAAACACAAGCCGTCTTCGCCTTTTGCTATCAATTCGTCGCGCGGTTTAGCTGTATTAAGCTTAGAGATTTTGCCATCTTTGAATTCAAGACTCACGGGCTGACAAACACTTCCTGAAATAATTGCTGTATCCGCTATTTCTGTAGCGAGGGTTGTTTGATTTAAGTTTTTGCAGTATTTTCCGTCGATTGTAACATTTTCATCAAACTGATATGTTACGAATTTATCCTCTAATGTATAGAATTTCGCATGCAACTCATAGGAAACCGCAGTTCGTTTTTCTCCGGTTTTAACAAGATAATAAACATTTACAGC
>JAZOOC010000037.1:0-4234 GCA_045654825.1 Clostridia bacterium
GTATCCACCAACGCTTAAGGACCATCCCTACAATATCCATAAAGCTGAATTGTTCGCTCATAATAATTCCTCCAAAAGACACTTTTTTTAATATATCATACTTAATCAGTATAACATATCAAATTATAAAAATCAACAATAAGTTTGAAATTACTATTGACGACGACAAAAAGATATGTTAATATATGAACAAATATTCATATATCGAGGTGGAAGATGGATACATCTATAAAACAAATTGATATAAATGCTGTTAAATATGCATGTGATAATATGCCAAACGAAAAGCTTCTTTATGGTGCTGCACGGATTTTCGATGCTTTTGGCGATACCACAAGAATTAAAATAATTTCAGCTCTTTCTTTTGGAAAGATGTGTGTGGGAGATATAGCAAACACATTAAAGCTTTCTCATTCCGCTGTTTCACATCAGCTGAGAATTTTAAGACAAACAGATATAGTTGTTTCAAAAAAAGAAGGTAAAATTGTTTACTATGAGCTTTCGGATGCTCATATAATTGAAATATACAATATGGGAATAAAACACATTATGCATACTGAATCTGAGGAGGAAGAATATGAGCTGTAATTGTCACAATCACAAAGAACATTCGCACACCCATTCAACAAACAAAGATATAAAAAGCGAAATAACCATTAAATTAATCGGTGTTTTGTTTTTTTGCGCGGGATTTATTATAAAATCTTACAGCCTTTATATGTTCCTTATGTCTTACATTCTTTTTGGATATGATGTTGTTTTCTCAGCAATCAGCAACATATCGAAAAAGAACTTCTTCGACGAAACCTTTCTTATGCTTGTTGCATCTTTAGGAGCATTCATTATCGGTGATTACCCCGAAGCAGTTGCTGTTATGTTCTTTTACAGCTTGGGTGAATTTTTTCAAAACAAGGCAATTACTTCATCAAAAAATAAAATTTCTTCTCTTATGGCTTTAAAACAGGAGTATGCAACTTTAAAATGCGGAACAATTGTCAAACCGGAAGAATTGAAATTAAAGGATATTATAATTGTAAAACCCGGAGAAAAATTTCCAACCGATGGTAAAATTATAAATGGTTCCGGATATGTTGATACTTCTTCAATCACAGGCGAACCGCTCCCCCGTTTTATAAAAGATGAAGATTATGTGTCGGGAGGGTTTATATCAAAAGATACTGCATTTACAGTTGAAGTTACTGAAGAATATAAAAATTCAGCAATTGCAAGAATACTTGATATTATAGAAAATTCTGATATAAACAAGGCAAATACCGAGACTTTTATAACTCGTTTTTCAAAGATTTACACTCCCGTTGTTATAATAATGGCTTTACTGATTTCTGTTATACCGCCGTTTTTTACGGGATTTAAAAGTTTATCGTCCTGGGTATACAGAGGACTTACTTTTCTTATTGTATCCTGTCCTTGTGCATTGGTTTTATCTGTGCCGTTAAGCTTTTATGCCGCAATCGGAAGATGCTCACACAACGGAATTTTAGTTAAAGGCGGAAAATTCATATCCTCCCTTGCAAATACAAAGGCAGTTGTTTTTGATAAAACAGGAACCCTTACAAATGGAATAATCTCTGTTAAAAAGATTGTTACAAATAATCCCGACTTTAAAAAATTAATTTATTATTCTGAATATAATTCAACACATCCGCTCGCACAAGCTGTCAGAAAAGAATTTTGCAACAGTTTTGAAGCTCCTTATATCGAAAGCTTTGAAGAAATTGCAGGAATGGGCACTCATACAGTTATATCAGGTTACGATTTGTATTCGGGCAGTGCTGAATATCTTAATAGCAACGGCATAGATATTAAAGATGACTCTTCAAATGGAACTGTTATACATCTCGGATGCAACGGAAAACATATCGGTTATATCGAATTTGAAGATAAAATCAGATATGAAGCCAAGGATGTATTAAAAGCCCTTAAAAAAAGAAGAATTATAACTTATATGCTTACGGGAGATAACAAATGCTCTGCTAAAACCACTGCCGAAACTCTTGATATTAAAAATTATTATTACAGTCTTCTACCGCATAACAAAGCCGAAAAAACAAATGAAATTATTAATAAAACCAAAGGAAATGTAGTTTTCATTGGCGACGGCATCAATGACGCTGTTGCATTAAAAACCGCTGATATAGGAATTTCGATGGGAAATCTCGGCTCGGATATTGCTGTTGAAGCATCCGATGTTGTTATTATTAAAAACAGCCTTACTCCCCTTATCAGTGCAATAGACATATCAAAAAGAACGAAAAGGATTATAACTCAAAATATTATATTTATTCTTGCGGTTAAATTCGCTGTATTGTTACTGACAACTTTAGGATTTACATTTATGTGGATGGCTGTTGTTGCTGATGTAGGAACTGCACTTATTGCGATTCTTAATATAATAAGGAGCTGATTAAAATTTTCAGGAATGAAACTTTAAATACTCGTGCAAAGTACGGAAATTTTGTTTCGGTTATAGGAATTTTATGCAATGTTTTCTTATGTGTTATAAAGGGATTGTCAGGCATATTTTTCAACTCTGTTGCACTTATTGCTGTTGCAGTAAATAACTTATCTGACGCGGGAACTTCTTTGATTTCTCTTATCGGATTTGTTATATCGGATAAACCCGCAGACGAAGATCATCCTTACGGTCACGCAAGAGTTGAATATATTTCCTGTATGATAATATCTTTTATCATACTTGCACTTGGTATAACACTCATTAAAAACTCGGTTAAAAAGATATTTTTTCCCGAAGCACTTACAACCGGCATATTGAGTATATGCGTACTTATTATTTCAATAGTTATTAAACTTTGGCTCTCTTTTTTCTTCAAAAAAGCCGGAAAAAAAATCAATTCAGATACATTATATGCCGCCTCTAAAGATTCACTTAACGATGTATTATCAACTTCTGCAGTCCTTTTAACGACTATTATCGCATATTTTACAAAGATTAACCTTGACCCATATGCAGGTGTTATTGTTACTTATATAATTATTCGTTCAGGATATGATATTTTAAAGAAAACATACAACAACCTTCTGGGAGTTATGCCCGATAAAGAACTGATACAGAAAATTAATGATAAGCTCTATTCCTATAACGGTGTATTTGGAATTCATGACCTTATTGTTCATACCTACGGCCCTGAAAAATATTTTGCTACCGTTCATGTTGAAGTGCCTGCAGATGCAGATATACTTATGAGCCATGATTTGATAGATAATATAGAAAGGGATTTCCTTACAGAGTTTAATATTAATCTTGTTATACATTTAGACCCTGTTATAACTAATGATGAAGAAACAAATTCACTTAAAAACGAAGTGAAAAAAATTGTTCAAACAATCAATAAGGATTTTTCAATACACGATTTCAGAATGGTAAAGGGTGAAACTCACAGTAATCTTATATTTGATATTGCCATACCCCCTAACTGCAAAACAAATTCAAAAGAACTTATTAATCTGATTTCTGATAAGTTAAAAGAAAAAGATGACAGGCTTTTTGCGGTTATTACGATAGACAGAAATTATGTAAAGGAAAATGAATAATATTGACATTAAATGTCGAATATGGTAGAATAATCTTAAATAAAGTTTGATAGAGGTCGCGGAAAATATAAGTAAGACAGCAAAAACGGAACAAGCCGTTTGTCTGAAAGGATTTTTCGCCGAAGTGTAAGAACATCTTGTTATTTTCTTATGCTGGGCTGCAGTAAAACATACTGCAGACTGTCACTGAATGTGGAGCGCTATCTTTTAAAGTTTTTAAGTATAAGAGCGTTTTCATTCACTCTTATACTTTTTTTATTACTAAAAAGAAAAAAGGAGGGTTTTTATGAAAAAGAGTTTTTTAGGTAAAACAATAGCTATACTTTGCGTACTTGTTATTGTTATTGCCGGAGCTTTAATCGTAAAACCGACAGAAACAACCGTTTCCTGTTCAGATTGTAACGGATATGGTTATTACCACGCACTTCCCTGCGCAGATTGCAATGGAGAAGGAAAAACAGACGGCGAAGATTGCGGAACCTGCGGAGGATCAGCAACTACTTCAATTATAGGACTTGCAGACAATGAAGCTTTAGCTGAAAGTAAAGCAATTTGCGAATCCTGTAACGGCGAAGGCGAGGTTGCAGCTTCAAGTAAATACTATGCAACTGCACTTGCTCTGTTCCCGCCCCTTCTTGCTATCGCTCTCGCACTTATAACA
>JAZOOC010000038.1:0-9654 GCA_045654825.1 Clostridia bacterium
ATATTTCCGAAAAGTCTGTATCCCTTTTTAATAAAAGACGGCAGAAGAATAACTATATGGAGAAACCAACCGAGTGTCGTAACTGCACTTACCGCGGCAATACTTATATCGCTGAAAATAAGAGAGCCGATTATAACCGCATTATATGGAAGACTCATAATCGAGGTTATAAAAAACACATTTAAGTTTTGTAAAACTCCCGCCATAATATAGGCAACAGTTATAAAAAGACAGCTCGGAAGCATGATATACATTATATTAACTGCAGTTTTCATAAGTTCGGGTTTAATTCCCGGCAAAAGAAGCTTAACAGTCTGCCCTGCAAATATATAAAGAAGAATAATTGCAAAAAGGACAACAACAGATGTTGCCGTTATAAAATCAGAAACATATTTTTTCTTGTTTTGCTCGCTTAAATTTTCGGGTTTGTTTAAATTCTTTATAACAAGAGTGGAAAGTGCGCTTCCTATCCCCGTAAACACAAGACTCGCAAGAGAAAAAATCTGAAAATAAATATCGGTATATTCCGAAGCACCGAAAGAGGATGCAAACACAATATCCCTTAAAAAGCCGAAACACTTTGCCGCAAGTATTCCGATAACAACAAGTATATATGCGCGTCCTTTCATATTCTTACTCCTTTCTTTATATTCTTATCGCGTAGAGCTCACCGAAGGTCAATTTAGCATTTTATCGCTCTTCTCTGAAATAATTATAACTTCCCATAGGCTGAGATAAATTCTTTGTTTTTCTCATAGAAGTTACAACAAGAACAAGTGCTGTTATAACAAAGGGGAGCATAACATAAAATGCGTTGGGAATATTTAAAACTCCCTTGGGAACATAGAACTGCAGAACGGTAAAAGCACCGAATATAAGTGAACCGTACAAAGCTCTTATCGGACTCCATGAAGCGAATATAACAAGTGCAACTGCAATCCAGCCCTGACCGTTAACACAGTTATTATTCCATACTCCGCCGCCGTTTATAAGAGAAATATACGCACCGCCAAGCCCGCAGATACCTCCGCCGATTAAAGCCCAGATATATCTTATACGGCTTACGCTTACACCCGCCGCATCTGCCGCTGCGGGATTCTGCCCTACCGAACGCATATTAAGGCCTGCGTTGGTTTTGTTCATTACAATATATAATATTATCGCTATTACAATACCTATATAAACAAAAATATTATGACTGAAAAGAAGTCTTCCTACATAAGGAATTTTTGAAAGGAGGGGAATGGGAATTTCCGAAAGCTTTGCGGAAAACTCTGCAGCAAGCTTGGGAGTACCGCCCGGAGTTTTTGAAATCATAAGCACTCCGAGGAAGTTTGCCATACCTGTTCCGAAAATGGTAAGTGCAAGACCGGATACCGTCTGATTAGCCTTAAAGGTCACAGTTAAAACTGCATATATAAGCGCACCCAAAGCACCTGCAAGAAAGGCACAGATAAGAGCCAGTATAAGACTGTTTGTTTTAAGTCCCACAAAAAATCCTGCAATAGCACCAAGATACATCATACCTTCAACACCGAGGTTTAAGCTTCCGCTCTTTTCGGTTATTATTTCACCTGTTGTTCCGAAAAGGAGAGGACATCCCGCTTTAATAGCGGCATAAAGAAAATTAATAATCATTATTTACTCTCCTTTCGCAAGTGAAGTTTATATTCAATAAAGAAATCAGATGCAAGAACAGAGAAAAGAATAAGCCCCTGCAATATTTCGGATACTGTTGAAGAGATTGAAAAAGCGCTCTGCATAACACTGCAACCCTTTGTAAGAATTGCGAAAAGCAGAGAAATAATAAGACAGACCGGAGCATTAAGTCTTGAAAGCCACGCAACGATAATTGCGGTAAAGCCTACACCACCCGCTATACCCGAATCGAGAGTATATGCCGCGCCGCTTACCTGAATCATACCTGCAATACCGCAGACAGCACCGCTTAAAAACAGAGTTTTCAAAACAACCCTGTTAACATTCATTCCCGCATATCTTGCGGTATTATGGCTTTCGCCCACAACTGAAATTTCGTAACCGCTTTTTGTATATTTAAGATAGAAATACACAATCACAACAAGAACGAGTGCTATTATCCAGCCTGCATGAACACCGAAAACCTTAGGAAGTCTTGCGGCATCTTCAAACATGGCGATTTTGGGAAATCCCGAAGACTCGGGGTCTCTCCATGGGCCCTCGGCAAAGTATTTTATAAAATACAAAGCGATATAGTTCATCATTAATGTAAAAAGAGTTTCGTTGGTATCATATCTGCATTTAAACCATGCAGGTATAAGTGCCCATAATCCACCGCCTATTGCACCTGCAATAAACATAATAATAAGCAGAGGTAATTTGGGAAGGTCTAAAAACAGCCCGAAAAATGTTGCGAATATTCCGCCCATTATAATCTGACCCTCAGCACCTATATTCCAGAATTTCATTTTAAAAGCTAAAGAAACACCGAGAGAAGATATAAGAAGAGGAATGGCTATTCTTATTGTTCCCTGAATTGCAATCTTACTTTGAAAAGCACCCTTTACTATGGTTAAATACGCAACAAACGGATTAACTCCTAAAATCATAAGAAATATTCCGCCCGCAAAAAGCCCGAGAAGAAGTGCTATAACGGAAATAAGAGCTGCTTTTTTAGGAGAAAAGGAGGAGGTTTTTGTTATAATAAATTTAGGTTCTCTTTTCATTTTATACCTCCTTATCCGATAAAGCATCTGTCATTAAAAGACCGATTTTTTCTTTTGTAGTAGTACGGGCATCTTCAATTCCGGTAATTTTACCATGGCAAAGCACCATAATTTTATCGCAAAGCTCAAGCATAACATCTAAATCTTCGCCGATAAATAAAATCCCCACGCCCTTTTTCTTCTGCTCATTTATTGCATCGTATATAGCATAAGAAGAATTGATATCAAGTCCTCTTACCGCATAGGCAGTTATTAAAACATTGGGACTTGACTCTATTTCTCTTCCGAGAAGAACCTTCTGCACATTACCGCCCGAAAGCCGTCTTACAGGAGTATCTGCAGAGGGTGTTGAAATTTCGAATTGAGATATAACCTTTTCGGTTACTTTTCTTGCCGCAGTCTTTTTAACAAAAGGACCTTTGGAGGTTGAGCGGTAGTTTTTCAAAATCATATTATCTACAAGGCTCATTGATGCGGCAAGTCCCATTCCAAGACGATCCTCGGGAATAAAGCTCATACTTATTCCCATTTTTATTATTTCATCGGGAGTTTTCCCTACAATATTTTCTTTGTTATATAAAATAGCTCCGAGTCTTACGGGCAAAAGTCCCGCAATTGATTCGCAAAGCTCTTTCTGTCCGCTTCCCGCAACACCGGCAACACCTAAAATTTCGCCGCTTTTTATAGAAAAAGAAATATCCTTTAAAACATCAATTCCCTCTTCGTTTGAAACGGTTAAGTTATGTATTGCAAGAATTTCTTTTGTATTTTCGGGAACGGGGCGGTTTATGGAAAGCTCAACAGGTCTTCCCACCATAAGTTCGGTAAGCTCGTGGATATTGGTTTCTTTTGTATTAACGGTAGCGACACTCTGACCCTTTCTTAAAATGGTAACTCTGTCGCTTATTTCCATAACCTCGTTAAGCTTATGTGTTATTATTATAACCGTACAGCCTTTTTCTTTCATAGACTTAAGAATTTTAAAAAGCTTTTCGGTTTCCTGCGGAGTTAAAACCGCAGTCGGCTCGTCTAAAATTAAAATATCCGCACCGCGATAAAGAACCTTTAAAATTTCTACGGTCTGCTTTTCGCTTACGGACATATTGCATATTCTTTTATCCGGGTCTATTTCAAGCCCGAATTTAACACTTATTTCGCGCACTTTTTCCTTAAGACTTTTCTTTAAGAAAAATCCGTTGGATTTATTTCCTAAAATAATATTTTCTGCAACAGAATGAACATCAACAAGTTTAAAATGCTGATGTATCATACCTATTTTCAAATTATTCGCGTCTTCGGGAGAGTTGATAACAACCGGCTCTCCGTTAACATAAATGGTGCCGGAATCAGGCTTATATATACCTGCAAGAATGTTCATCAGCGTGGTTTTGCCTGAACCGTTTTCGCCGAGAAGGGCGAGAATCTCGCCCTTCTTAGCAGAAAGGTAAATATCATTATTGGCAACAACCGAACCGAATGTTTTTGTAACACCCGCAAGCTCTATTGCGTTGTTTTCAGTTTGTGTCGTCATTAAATATCACCTTTATAATTATTCTTCAACAACTGTTTCAAAATACCAGTTCATTTTTCCTGTAATGTCTGCATCAGAGATAAATTCTCCGTCTTTGCATACTACATTACCTTTATTATCTTTAATTTCGCCTTCAAATACTTTGAAGCCGTCTTTGATTTTTGCTTTTGCTGCTTCGATTGCTTCAGCTGTTCCTTCAGCACAGTTTTCGGATAAAGGAGAAACATCTACAAGACCGTCATCCATACCGCCGAAGTAGTTTTCATTTACCCAGTTACCTTCCATAACTGCTTTAGCAGCTTTGGTGTAGTAAACGCCCCAGTTCCAGATAGGAGCTGTGAGGTGAGCTTTGGGAGCATCTTTTGTCATATCAGAGTTGTATCCGCATCCCCATACGCCGCGTTTTTCAGCTGCGAGCTGAGGAGCTGTTGTATCACAGTGCTGACCGATAACATCGCAACCCATATCGAGGAGCGCTTCAGCAGCCTGCTGTTCTAAAGTAGGATCAAACCAGGAGTTTGTAACCTTAACATAAACTTTAGCATTGGGATTTACAGATTTTATACCCATTGCAAATGCGTTTAATCCGCCTGTTACTTCGGAGTTATCTATACCCATAGCTGCAACATATCCGATTTTATTGGATTTTGTTTTTAAGCCTGCTGCGATACCCGAAAGGTAACGAGCCTGATAAATTCTTCCGAAATAGTTGTTCATATTTGTTTCGTTGGATTTGTAGCCTGTGCCGTGAGAGAAAACAACATCGGGATATTCTTCAGCCATTTCAGCCATAGTATCCATATAGCCCCAGCTTGTACCGAAAATTATTTTACAGCCTTCTTCAAGACATTCTTCAATAGCAGTTCTTGTTGCAACGGGGTCTGCATCTGCAACATTGATTTTACGAACTACCTGAGCATCGGTAAGATTTAAGTTTTCCTGCATTGCAACGATACCCTGATCGTGTGCAAAGGAATAACCTGAACCGTCTGCAGGGTCACCAATGTGGATAACACCAACTTTAAAGTCTGCGTCCGAACCTGTGTTTGTTGTTCCGCAACCTGCAAATGAAAATACAAGAATGGCTGCAAGAACGAGTGCTAAA
Source organism: Clostridia bacterium (assembly GCA_045654825.1). Taxonomy (GTDB): domain Bacteria; phylum Bacillota; class Clostridia; order UMGS1840; family HGM11507; genus JAZQFU01. The sequence continues at coordinate 5,342 of JAZOOC010000038.1, forward strand.
AGTTTTTTCATTTTGTTTTCCTCCTGAAAGAAAATTTTATTTATTTACAAATGCCTTCGCGGGCATTTTATAAATCATTCTCTGAACTCTACAGTACCATCAATATGATCCATAGACTCAACAATCGCAAGAGATTCGAGCCTTACTCCCATAGAACGGATAATATCTCCGCCTATCTGGAAGCCTTTTTCGATTACAATTCCCGCACCGCCCAATTTAGCGCCCGAGCTTTTAACAATATTTATAAGACCTAAAAGAGCGCTTCCGTTTGCAAGAAAATCGTCTATAATAAGAACAGTATCGTCTTCGCTCAGATATTCTTTCGCAACAATAACATCATATATTCTTCCGTGAGTGAAAGATTCGATTTTGCAGGAATAAACATCGCCCTCTATATTTTTTGATTTATTTTTTTTCGCAAATACAACGGGCACATCAAAATACTGTGCGGCAACGCAGGCTATACCTATTCCCGATGCCTCTACAGTAAGAATTTTTGTTATATTAACATCTGAAAATCTTCTTTTGAATTCCTTACCGATTTCATTAAAAAGCTTTATATCCATCTGGTGATTTAAGAATCTGTCCACCTTAAGAACATTACCCTCTTTAATTTTACCGTCTTTTCTTATACGCTCTTTTAAAAGTTCCAAAATTATCACCTTTGCAGTTTTTATATAATTATAATAGATTTGGTCGGATTTTGCAATATTATTTTACAAAATTGTTACAAAAATCTTAATAGAATTAAAATTTCTCAATTCTACCCGATATTTACCAATAATAGAGAAGAAGACTAACTTAGTGAAGTGACTTTTGGTATAAAAAATTATATAATAGCTTCGAGGTGAAATTTATGAAATTCAAAATTGTTGCCGACTCAAGTGCGGATTTAAAAAATATGGGAGAGGAATTTTCTTCAGTACCTTTAAAAATAATAACCGATGCAAAAGAATATACCGATGACGAGAACTTAAATGTTGAAGAAATGACAGAGTTTTTAGCATCATATAAAGGGAAGTCTTCTACTGCTTGTCCTTCTTCCGAGGACTGGCTTTGTGCATTCAAAAATGCAGAGTGTATCTTTGCAATAACAATAACAAGCGGTCTTTCGGGAAGCTTTAATTCCGCAAGGCTTGCAAAAGAACAATATGAGTCTGAAAACCCCGGCAGTAAAGTATTTGTTATAGACTCTCTTTCGGCAGGACCCGAATTAAAGCTTATATATGAAAAATTAAAAGAGTTAATCGAAAGCGGAAAAGATTTTGAAGAAATCTGCGAACTGATAACAGAATATCAAAAACACACAGGCTTGTTTTTCTCTCTGGAGTCTTTGAAAAATTTTGCCAATAACGGAAGAGTAAGCAAGGTTGTTGCAAAAATTGTAGGAGTTTTGGATATCCGTCTTGTAGGGAAAGCAAGCAGCGAGGGAACCCTTGAGCCTTTATATAAAGCGAGAGGAGAAGCAAAAGCAATATCCCGAATTGTTGAGCTTCTTTTGGAAAACAGCTATGGCGGAGGAAAGCTTCGAATAGACCATTGCGACAATGAAAAAGCCGCATTAAAATTAAAAGAACGCATTATAAATCTTTTCCCCGGAGCAGATGTAAAAATCGGAGAAACCTACGGTCTTTGCAGCTTTTATGCGGAAAAAGGCGGTATTCTTATAGGATACGAGAAATTATATTGATATTTTTTATATGTTAATATATAATAGCCTTAACAAGAAAAAAAGGACTGAAATCATATGAAAAAAATAACAGATAAATTACTTGCAAGACAGAATGCAAACTATGATAATCCGGGAGTAACCTTTGCTTTTTTAGGGGACAGCGTAACCCAGGGATGTTTTGATTGTTACAGAAAGTCTGAGGACTCCATTGAAACAGTATTTGATAAAAACAGTGCATATCATAAATATTTAGCAGATATTTTTACAGTTTTATATCCCAATGTTCCTGTTAATATTATAAATGCAGGAATAAGCGGAGACAATGCAACCCACGCACTTACAAGGCTTGAAAGAGATGTTATAAAATTCAGTCCCGACCTTGTTGTTGTCTGCTTCGGACTTAACGATTGCGGAAAGGGACTTGAGGGAATAGATGAATACAAAAACTCTCTTTCTGAAATTTTCGACCGTCTTAAAAATGCGGATTGCGAAGTTATTTTTATGACCCCGAATATAATGTGCACCGAATTAAGCTGCCATCTGACAGACGATATGCTGAAGGATATTGCACAAAATGTTGCTAAACGACAGAACGACGGCGTTCTTGATGCCTACATAGATGCCGCAAAATCAGTTTGCATAACTAAAAATGTAAAAGTATGCGACTGCTATGCAAAATGGAAAAAGCTTGCTGATATAGGAATAAATACAACAAACCTCTTATCCAATTATATCAATCATCCTACAAGAGAAATGAACTGGATGTTTGCATACTCACTTGCCGAAACCATTCTTGGAATATAATTAAATTCTGCATTCAGAATTCAGAATGCAGAATTAATTGAAAATTGATAATGGAAAATGGAAAGTTAAGGTGTGCTTCGCACAAATTTAATTCCGTCGGTTTTGCCGACACCTTCATTTCTAATTCCTCATTCCTAATTAAAAACCCGCATGCCGTTAAGGCTTGCGGGTTTATTATTATTTGTTTTCAACTCCAAGTGCTACATCTTCGCCATTTAAGTTCCATTCTTTATAATCAGCGAAATCTTTTTCAAATTCGATTGCAGATGCAAGAACTTCGTCTTTGATTTCATCAGAATTTCTCTCGATTATTGCTTTTATTTTTTCGTTGCCCTTGCAATAGAGAGTAATTGTATCCATAACTTCAAAACCGGAATCTTTTCTCATTGTCTGGATTTTACTGATAATTTCTCTTACAAATCCCTCTTCAATAAGCTCTTCAGTTAAGGTTGTGGAAAGTGCAACGGTGATACCCTTATCGGATAAGGATTCATAACCCTCTGACTGTGCGGTTTCGATAAGAAGGTCTTCTTTTTCCAAAGCTGCCTCTCCTGTGGATAAGGTAATCTTAAGACTGCCTGTGTTATTTATTTCGTCCATAGCATCATTACCGTCTAAAGAAGAAAGAATATTTCTTATTTCGCCGAGCTGTTTTCCGAATTTAGGTCCTAATGTTTTAAGTTGAGGCTTAAAGCTGAAAGAAGTAAAGCTTCTTACATTATCGGTAAACTCAACTGATTTTACATTAAGCTCGTCTGCTATAATATCTGTATAGAACTCTGAAAGCTCAAAATCTGCTTTAACATACATTTTTCCGATAGGCTGTCTGTTTTTGATATTAGCGCTGTTTCTTGCTGCACGGCCCATAACAACGATATCTAAAACTTTAGCCATTTTATCTTCAAGCTCTTTATCTATAAAGCTTTCGTCTGCTTTCGGGAAGTCGCAGAGATGTACGCTTATGGGAGCAGATTTATCAACGCTTACAACGAGGTTTCTGTATATATCCTCACACATAAACGGAATCATGGGAGCCGCTACCTTACTTAAGGTTACAAGACAGGTATATAATGTCATATAAGCATTAACCTTGTCTTCGGGCATATCTTTAACCCAGAATCTTTCTCTGGAGCGTCTTACATACCAGTTACTCAAATCGTCAACAAAACTCTGAAGCTCTCTTGCAGTTTCGGTAATTTTATAGTTACCCAAATTATCGTCAACTGTTTTGGTAAGAGTTGAGAGTCTTGATAATATCCATTTATCCATTACGGGCAGCTTATCATAGCAAAGCTCGTATTTGGTGGGATCGAATTTATCTATATTTGCATAAAGCACGAAGAATGCATAGGTATTCCACAAAGTACCCATAAACTTTCTCTGGCCTTCGGTAACCGCTGCCGCATGGAAACGGTTGGGAAGCCAGGGAGCGCTGTTGGAATAGAAATACCATCTTATAGCATCTGCGCCATGCTCGGCAAGTGCATCAAACGGATCTACTGCGTTACCCTTGGATTTGGACATTTTCTGACCGTTTTCGTCCTGAACATGTCCTAAAACGATAACATTTTTATATGGCTCTTTATTGAAGATAAGAGTTGAAATTGCAAGAAGTGAATAGAACCAACCTCTGGTCTGGTCAACTGCTTCGCTTATAAAGTCTGCGGGGAAGTTATCTTCAAATATTTCTTTATTTTCAAACGGATAGTGCCACTGTGCGAAAGGCATAGCACCCGAGTCAAACCAGCAGTCGATAACTTCGGGAACACGGTGCATCTTCTTTCCGCAGTGGGGGCAGTTGGTGGTGGCGGCATCAATGTGGGGACGGTGCAGTTCC
>JAZOOC010000039.1:0-6477 GCA_045654825.1 Clostridia bacterium
ACATCCGCAGAGGATAACGCCGTCTGCACCTTTTTCAAAGGCACGGGGTATAAACATGGGGTTTACACGGCAGGAACAGGGAACTCTTATAATTTTAACATCTGCGGGGTAGCTTAAACGGCTGCTGCCTGCAAGGTCTGCACCTGCATAGCTGCACCAGTTACAGCAGAATGCCACTATTTTTGGTTTGAATTCGTTTTCTATCGACATATAGCATCTACCTCCGAAATAATCTGTCTGTTGGAGAAGCCCTGTAAGTCCATAGCGCCCGAAGGACAAGTTACGGTACAAGCACCGCAGCCCTGACACAACGCGCTGTTTACTACAGCTATTCTTCTTACTTCTCTTATACCGTGGTCGTTTACTTCTTTATCCTCGTAAGAAATAGCACCGTAAGGACATACATTTGCACAGGTTGAACATCCGTTACACATAAGTTCGTCTGCTTTTGCAGTACAGGGATTGGTCATAAGCTTATCTTTTGCGAGAAGTCCGATAGCTTTAACTGCCGCCGCACCTGCCTGTGCTACTGTTTCGGGGATATCCTTGGGTCCCTGGCATACACCCGAAAGGAATATACCTGCTGTGGGTGATTCTACGGGACGAAGTTTTGCGTGTGCTTCTGTTAAGAAGTTATTTGTATCTATACTTGCAGTAAGCATAGTAGCAATTTTTCTTACATCGGGATTGGGTTCGATTGCAGTTGCAAGAACAACCATATCCGCTTCTTTCAATATCTGCTTGTTATCAAGAAGGTCAACACCCTGAACAAGAAGTTTTCCGTCGGGCTGAGGTATTACTTTACCAACCTGACCTTTAACATAGTTAACACCGTACTGTTCAACCGCTCTTCTGTAAAACTCGTCAAAGTTTTTACCGGGGGTACGAACATCAATATAAAATACGGTTACATTAACATCGGGATATTTATCTCTTATAAGCATTGCGTGTTTTGCAGTATACATACAGCATATTTTTGAACAGTAGGGTTTACCTCTGTCGTCTGAACAACGGCTTCCAACACACTGAATGAATACGATTTCTTTCGGATGCTTTCCGTCGGATAATCTTTCAAGATGACCTTTGGTAGGACCTGCCGCATTCATAACTCTTTCGAGTTCAAGAGATGTTATAACATCTTTGCTCTGACTGTATGCGTATTCGTCGTAGTTATCAAGATTAATTGTATCGAAACCTGTCGCAACAACGATTGCGCCGTATTTTTCGGTTACGATTTCATCAACCTGATCGTAATTTATAGCGCCTGCCGCACATACCTTTTCACAAAGTCCGCATTTACCTGTTTTAAATTTAACACAAGCCTCACGGTCTATAACCGGAACATTGGGAATTGCCTGTGCGAAAGGAGTATAGATTGCACTTCTTGTATTAAGACCTCTGTTGAATTCGCTCAAGGATTTCTTTGAAGGACATTTTTCCTGACAAAGACCACATCCTGTACACTTATCCATATCTATACTTCTTGCTTTTTTTCTTATATCAACAGTGAAGTCGCCAACAAAACCGGATACTTTTTCAACTTCGCTGTAGGTATATATTTTAATTTTTTCGTGTGCTGCCGCTTCAACCATTTTAGGAGTTAAAATACAGGCAGAACAGTCGAGTGTTGGGAAAGTTTTGTCAAGCTGAGACATTCTTCCGCCGATACTCGGTGTTTTTTCAACAATATCAACCTCATAGCCTGCATCTGCTATATCAATAGCAGTCTGTATTCCCGCAATACCGCCGCCGATAACGAGGGCGCGTTTTGTAACAAGGCTTTCACCCGGTTTTAAAGGTGCGTTTAAATTAACCTTCGCTATTGCTGCTCTTGCTAAGATAACAGCTTTTTCGGTTGCTTCGTCTATATCTTTATGAATCCATGAACAATGCTCACGGATATTTGCAATCTCAACCATATAAGGATTAAGGCCTGCTTTTTCAGCAGCTTTTCTGAAAGTAGCCTCGTGCATACGGGGAGAACAGGAACATACAACTATTCCGGTAAGATTTTTCTCTTTTATTGCAGCCGCTATTTTAGCCTGACCTGCTTCCGAACACATATACTGATAATCTTCTGCATGAACAACGCCCGGCTCTTTTAAAGCCATTTCAGCCACTTTTTTAACATCTACTGTCGCTGCGATATTACTTCCGCAATGACATACAAATACTCCGACTCTCTGCATCCGGCTCACCTCCTATATCTTCTGAATGCACTAACCAGCAGCTGCTGGGGAATTTCTTCGTCTAAAAGCTCGGGAATTTCATCGGGAGATAAATAATCTTTTCCTCTTTCTCTTACCACAAGCTGTCTTGCAGCATCGATAATTTTTCCGGGCTTAACATCTCTGGGACATCTTTCTATGCAGGCAAAGCAAGAAAGACATTTCCAGAGTGATTTTGAATTAACAAGTGCTTCTATATCTTCATTAACAACATAAGAAACGAACTGATGGGGTTTAATATCCATCTCGTTAAAAGACGGACAGGAAGCGGAACATTTTCCGCATTTCATACATTTAAGCGGATTTGTACCGCTTATTTCTTTTACCTGGGAAGCTCTGTTTTTTGCGGTACTCATTATTTTTCCACCTCTTCTTTCACGCCAAGTGCTTCTGCTAAAATTTCAGTGAAGTATTTAACAGGAAGCTTTTCGCTCTTATTAAGATTATACATACATAAAGGACATGCTGTTATAAGCATTTCGGCACCGAAGCCTTCGGCACTTTCCATAATCTTATCACACATATTTTTTGCCATATCCTTTTCTTTTAAGGAAATATATCCTCCGCAGCATTCGTTACGGTAAGGATAAACAACCGGCTCTGCTCCTATTGCACGAATAAAGTCTTCGATGATTTTCGGATTTTCCGGATTGTCAAATCCAAGAAGCTTCCCGGGACGGAGAAGCAAACATCCGTAATACGCACCGATTTTAACACCGGTTAAAGGATTTGTTACTTTTTCCTTTAAAGCATCGAAACCGATTTTATCTCTTAAAAGTTCAAGAAAATGAATAACCTCGGTTTCTCCCTGATAGGGTTCAGTAAGTGCAAGATAGTTGTTTGCTCTTGTTTTGATATCTTCCACATTTTTCATATCGTCATTAACGCGTTTTATAACATGGTGACAAGCTGAACACAAAGTAACAAGACTCTGACCTTTCTCTTTAGCCTCGTTAAGTGCACGGACAGAAGAAAGCTTTGTGGCAATTTCATCTGTTCCGAGCGGATAAACACCGCCGCAACACTGCCAGTTTTCGATTTCTTCCAGCTCAAAACCCAGTGCTTTTGCAGATGCTCTTGCATAATCATCCAGTTCTTTTGCTTTTGTTCTCAATGTACACCCCGGATAATAACTGTACTTCATAATTTTATTTCCTTTCATCAGATTTATATAGCTTTAATAAGTTTGTTTGTTAAAAAATAAACACACTATGTTAAGGATAACATTTTATTCGCTTTAAGTCAATATTTTTCAGCAATTTTCACACATTTTTTTGACTTATTTCAAACTTTTAAAAAACAAATCAAAAAGAGAGTGTTTTTCAGCACTCTCTTGTATCTGTGGATTATATGTTTTTCTTAACTTTTTCAGCTATTGCTTCTGCGGTTAAACCGAAGAGTTTTAACACTTCAAGCGCAGGACCGGACTGACCGAATTTGTCTTCTACACCTACTCTTACTACCTTTGTAGGACAATTTTCGCATACAACTCTGGAAACTTCGTCGCCGAGACCGCCATAGATGCTGTGTTCTTCACAGGTTACTATGAAAGGAGTTTCCTTTGCAGCTTTGATTATAATTTCCTCGTCGATAGGTTTAATTGTATGCATATTTATAACGCGTACATTTATACCCTCTTCTTTAAGAGAATCAGCTGCTTTTAAAGCTTCGTTAACCATAAGACCGTTAGCGATGATTGTTGCATCATTACCCTCTCTTAAGGTTACACCCTTGCCCCATTTGAATTCATAGCTTTCGTCATTTATAACGGGAACTGCAAGTCTGCCAAATCTTAAATAAACAGGCCCCACATATTCATAAGCTGCTTTTACAGCTGCTTTAGCTTCAACATCATCTGCAGGGCAGATAATTGTCATATTGGGAATACTTCTCATAAGAGCAAAGTCTTCGTTACACTGATGTGTAGCGCCGTCTTCACCAACAGATAAACCGCCGTGAGTAGCACCTATTTTTACATTGAGTTTAGGATAAGCTATTGAGTTTCTTATCTGTTCAAATGCACGGCCTGCCGCAAACATTGCAAAGCTGCTCATAAATACAACTTTACCTGTTGATGCAAGACCTGCTGCAATACCCGCCATATTTCCTTCTGCTATACCGCAGTCGATAAATCTGTCGGGGAATGCTTTTTTGAACACACCTGTTTTTGTAGCTGCCGCAAGGTCAGCATCGAGAACGATAAGATTATCGTGAATTTCACCGAGTTCTTTTAACGCATTACCATAACTGTCTCTGGTTGCAACTTTTTTAATTTCGCTCATCTTACTCACCTCTCAATTCTGCCATAGCAACATTGTATTCTTCTTCATTGGGAGCCTTACCGTGCCATCCGCACTGATTTTCCATAAAGGAAACACCTTTTCCTTTTACGGTCTTTGCGATAATTGCAGTAGGCTTTCCGTTGTTAAAAGATGTAAATTCATCAAAAGCTTTACGAATTTCGTCAAAATCATGACCGTCTATTGTTATAACATTGAAATTGAAAGCTTTGAATTTTTCATCTATCGGATAAGGAGAGTTAACCTCTTCAAGAGTTCCGTCTATCTGGAGATTGTTGTTATCAATAACAAGACAGAGATTGTCAAGCTTTTTATGAGCCGCAAACATTGCTGCTTCCCATACCTGACCTTCAGAAATTTCACCGTCACCTAAAATTGAATATACTTTGTATGTATCGCCGGATATTTTAGCTGAAAGAGCCATACCTGCCGCTGCAGATCCCCCCTGTCCGAGAGAGCCGGAGCTCATATCAACACCCGGAATGTTTTTCATATCGGGATGGCCCTGCAGACGGGAGTCGATTTTTCTTAATGTTTTTAATTCTTCCACAGGGAAATATCCTCTGTTTGCAAGAGTTGCATAAAGAGCAGGTGCACAGTGACCTTTTGATAATACAAATCTGTCTCTTTTAGGATCCTTAGGATTTTCAGGATTGATGTTCATTTTTTCGAAATAAAGATATGTCATCATATCGGCACAGGATAATGAGCCGCCCGGATGACCGCATTTAGCACTGAAAACGGATTCAATAATTCCTTTTCTTATCTCAGTAGCTTGTTTTATAAGTTCCTCATTCTTCATTGAGATAACTTCCCCCTTTTATGTTTTGATTTTTGTTATATCATATGGTGTTGTTTGATATACATAATAATTAAGCCAGTTGGAAAACAACAGATTTGAATGAGCTCTCCATTTTAAAACAGGTTTATTTTTGGGATTATTATCCGCAAAATAATTAACAGGAGGCTCGGTATCCATTCCTTTATCCACATCTCTCTGATATTCAAGCGCCAGAGTTTCAGCATCGTATTCAAGATGACCGGTTATAAAAATCTGTCTTCCTCTGTTTGCCGAGCAAAGAAGCATTCCCGCTTCATCTGAATAAGCAAGAAGCTTTAAGCGTTCATCGTTTTTAACATCTTCAAGACGGTTATATGTATATCTTGAATGAGGTGCCAAAAAGAATTCGTCAAACCCTCTTAAAAGCTTATTGTATTTTCTTACAACTTTATGCTCATATACTCCGAAAAGTTTTTTATCATATGGATATTTATCTATACCGAAGTGGTAATAAAGCCCTGCCTGAGCACCCCAGCATATATGAAGCACCGACTGAACATTTGTCTTTGACCATTCCATGATTTCGCAAAGCTCCTGCCAGTAATCCACCTCTTCAAAGGGAAGATTTTCAACAGGTGCTCCGGTTATTATCATGCCGTCAAAGCGTTGGTCTTTATATGCATCAAAGGTATTATAAAAATCGAACAGATGTTCCTTTGGTGTATTTTTAGACTCATGAGTTCCCATTGTCATAAAAGACATTTCCACCTGGAGCGGCGTGTTTCCCAAAAGTCTTAAAAGCTGAGTTTCGGTAACAATTTTTGTTGGCATAAGATTAAGAAGCAGAATTTTTAATGGTCTTATATCCTGTTTTAATGCTCTTGTTTCGGACATAACAAATATATTCTCTGATTCAAGTTGCTTTTTGGCAGGCAGATTATCAGGTATTTTTATAGGCATATATCTGCTCCTTTCAAATTTATCCGCTAATTATAACAGATTTTTCTATAAATTTCAATACAAAAAAGATAATTTAATCGATAAATAAACCTATTTCTTTTATATAGCAAAGGTCATTTATTAAATTTTCTTCTGAATCCTCACCATTGGTATATCCTTTAAGACAACCCTTGGGGGTATATTCACAATGACTGCAGAAACCGCCTTT
>JAZOOC010000040.1:0-1650 GCA_045654825.1 Clostridia bacterium
TATGGTTGTTATAGGTTGTATAATAATATATTCCCTTATCGAGATTACAGCAAGATGTATAATTGGTTATTTCATATCCATCATCGGCAAAAACACATCCCCTTTGCTGATAAACAGAATAAAGAATATGAAAAAACTGACTTACCGAAGCCTCTTCACTATCTTCACAAACCGAATGAAGCTTTGTGAAAGCGGCTTTTACAAACCGAGATTGCGAGGACAAATCCCCCGGCATGCCGATCCCCCCCATACCAAGACTATATACCTTCAAATCAAGATTTTCATCAAAATTATTTTCGGAGGGTTTTACAGACAAATGACGATAGTTATTGAGATTAAACATTTGCATATCAAAAGGCGGATTATTTGTTAAAACTCCTACAGGATTATCATAAACTATAAGACCGTTTTTGGTCTGTTCAATAGTTACCGAGGTTTCCCTGTCCGAGGCAAGCCAGTGAAGCGGACTTGTCTTTATATCTTTACTGAAATTTTCGTTTGTTATATTTATCTTTGAACATAGTTTTTTTATTTCTTCCACACTTCTGCATTCGGAGAGCACTTTTAATATCAGTTCATAAGAGGTTATATTTTCTTTATAGTTACAGGGCGGAAAATAAGAGGCATTATCCGGAAAATTAAGTCCTGCCATTCCAACTCCCATTTCGTTCATTCCATCGAAATACAAAGGAAATCCGTCTGCAACTATCCCCATACCTATAATTGCATAATGATTTGTCAAAGAATTTCCGTTTTTATAATGAATCGGAAATTGTTTTGGTGTTATTATTATTTTTTCACCGAATGTATGAGTATAATCAAGATTTCTTCCAAAATATGAATTTTTTGTTTTAAATGTTATGGCAGTACACATATAAATCATCCTTTTTAAATTTTAAAAAGCCACTACTTAAAGGTGTCTTCAAAACCGTTTAATTCCTGCATGAAGATACCTAAAGTAGTGACTTTCTTATTTTTTGCACTTTATTCAATTATATCTCTGACAATTCCTGCCATTCTGTCCATATTCTTTTCCATATCTGAAACAAGCTTGAATTGAGTTCCGGTACGGTTGAGATTCTGCTTTTCATATTCTATCTTGAAATAAGTATCTCCTTCAAGATAATCGGTCAAAAATCTTATTCCGCACTCTAAAGTCATAATCTTTGCAGATACAGGAAGAAGTTCGAGTTCTTTTTTGGTTATGCTTCCCTTAAGCTCGGAAAGATAACCCATTGTATATTGTCTGTAAAGCTCCATATCCATATTAACTATAGAAAGATCGGGTTCATCCTCGCTTGCTGGATTGGTTCCGAAACGAATTGAGTCGCCGAAATCATAAAGCATTGAACCGGGCATAACAGTATCAAGATCTATAACACATATACCTTTATTTGTTTTATTATCTATAAGAACATTATTAAGCTTTGTATCGTTATGAGTAACTCTTATTGGAATTTCGCCGTTTGCAATAGCATCTGTTAAAATTGCAGCATCTTTTTTTCTTTCCATAGCAAATTCAATTTGTTTCTTAACAGAAGCTGCTCTTCCCATCTTATCTTCTTTTACCGCTTTTTCAAAAGCTTCGTATCTTAACGGAGTATGATGAAAATTCTCTATAGTTTCATAAAGGTTTTCAGCCGGAAAATC
>JAZOOC010000041.1:0-4501 GCA_045654825.1 Clostridia bacterium
GCGCTGCATCTGCTCATCTCCCGCAACAGGGACAGGAAGCTGATTTTTGAGAAACTTGCAAAACTCCTCCTGAGTGCAGGCATAGTCACCGCTTTCATGGCGGTAGTGGCTGTAAGCAGGGTAATTGCAAAGTTTACCCGATTGCTTGTTGAAAATCAGTTTGTACTTTTCAGGGGCATTTGCTCTCACATAATCTTTCAGCAGGCGTAGGTCTTTTTTATTCTTTTCATAGAGAGCAATTTTAGCATCGCTGATGCTCTTGAAGCCTCTGCATATCTGCGAAAGTCTTGCCGCATCATATACAAGCTTCATCTGCACAAGCAACTCCACCCTGTCACCAAGAACTGCGCTGAGAGTATCAAAGTTATCATCAATGCTGTTTTTCAGAGTGTAGCTCTTGATGTCGGCTTGTTTAAGCTCATCGTCACAAAATAGTTCACAAAAGGACACCGTTGCACCGCCAAGCATGTCGCACACCGCTTTCAGGCTTAGATGCTCATTCTCATCGTTGACAGCAGCAGCCTCCTTCAAAAGCTTCTTTCTCACCGTCACACCAAGGTCGTTTCGCTCCATAGCCGCAATAAAAGCCGCCTCATCAGCAAGGCTAAATGCCGCTCCATACTCCCCTTCTATATAGTCTAACAGGATATGAAGAGCATCTGCTGTGTTCACTATACTGTCACCGCTATCTGCCCCGTCATACAGAAAGTGTCCTCTCTGCTTGATAATATGATGCAGTGCAAGGAACACAAGGCGCACATCATGTTCATCCCTTGATTTTGCAAGTTCAGCACGCAGATGGTAAATGCTAGGATATTTTTTATAATACTGCCTGTCGGTAAAATCTCTGTCAGCAAACAGGGAGTATTTTGACCCGCTCTTATCCTCGCTGTGCAAGGCACTTTCCTGCAGGCGACCAAAGAAACAAGGGTCTACTTTTGTCACTGCATCATTGAACAGGAGCTGCAGCAACATCAAGCGCTGATTGCGGCGGGCAAGACGGCGTCTTGCGGTGCGGCTTGTTCTTCTTGTGGAAGCATCCTCCGCCTCCTCAAACAGGCGCACTCCCCACATAGCGTTGCCTTTGAATTTCAGTATGTTATAATCCTCATCTGTCACTGCCCAACCAACTGAGTTAGTACCAACATCAAGGCCAATATAATAGTTTCCACCATTTAGATTGTTTCTGTTGTTTTTCATAGGGAAATTCCTTTCTTGACATTCTGACAGTATTATTGCATAATATAAATGATCTCAGACTACCATTTGGGATTACACTACAAGTTCAAATAAGCTTTTAGCGAAATCATCGCATCGGCGAACTCACAGTGTGTGAGACCCAAAGGCTCCGAAAGGAGTCTTTTTTATTTATGTTTTAATTATAAACTCTGCTATATTCCTTTACAATGTTTTTTCTTATCATCTGTCATATAAACACATTTTTCTGTGCCGGTTTTGTTCGCAACAATGCTGCTTACGTATTTCTGCTGCTTTTGCGCATGCGTATATTCCCTTTTAGACGTAGTTTCAGCCCCTGTTGTAGTACTTTTATTTCCCTACATCAGGGGGTGTTTTGTCTATTGTTCAGTTAAGGCTTATGTTATTTGCCAAGTGCCTATTTATATGTTATAATAACAATGTGAAATCAAGACATATCAATATTTTCAGACTTTTTCTCTCAAAAACAAGGTTTTGAAAGTCCTTGACAACAGCAATGAGCCTACATATAATAGTATAGCCGTTTCGGGGTGTAGCGCAGTTGGTAGCGCGCATGGTTCGGGTCCATGAGGCCGTGGGTTCGACTCCCGCCACTCCGACCAAAAGCTCAGAGGATTTGTGCCCTCTGGGCTTTTTCTTTTTGAATGTTGGTTTAGTTGAACTCAAGCGATGCAGGCTTTCTTATCGGCTACATCAAACTTGAATAGCATGCTTTTTATTGGGCATGCTGTTTTTGAGGTGATTTAACATGGCAAAACAGGGAATGGCCCGTCCTGACAGGACACATACAAAGCCACGAAACGAAGCAGGGCCTGTACCGGAAATTCAAGGTAAGGCAAAGTATGGTAAAAAAGCCGCAAATCCTGTTATAAGCGGAAATGATAGCTCGGAACTGAAGGTCTATCACGAACTGAAAGGCGACGGTTCCGTCGGTAATCCAAGTTTATGATGAAGCACAAATCTAAAAAAGTTATTCAAAGCAAAGTGCATGAACAGAAGATTGAAAAAAACATTTCTCGGGTCTACCCCGTGATTGATAATGATTTGGCCCGGGATAATGTGGAAAATGATATTCCAGCTGCAGATCTGCAGGATTTGACATAGGGTGAAGAATAAAGAACATGAATTCTGTATGGTCAGAAAGTATTGAACTTCCAAAATTCAACAAGCTGGAAGAGGATACCAAAACCGATGTGCTGGTCATCGGCGGAGGAATTGCCGGACTTCTGTGTACGTACATGCTTAAGCAGTCCGGTGTGGACTGCGTGCTTGTGGAAGCGGATCGTATTTGCAGTGGCATAAGCAAAAACACTACCGCCAAGATCACAGTTCAGCATGGTCTCATATATGACAAGTTGGTTCGGGAATTTGGACTTGAAAGAGCACAAATGTATCTGCGTATAAACCAGATGGCTCTTGAGAAATATATTTCTTTGTGTAAATGCATTGACTGTAATTTTCAAATTCAAAGCAATGTCGTCTACTCCTTGGATAAGTGTGAAAGAATTGAAAGGGAGCTTGAGGCCTTGCAGAAAATCGGAGCATCAGCGAAGTTTGCTTCTGAATTACCGCTGCCTTTGGCAATTGCCGGAGCCGTCTGCCTTGAAGGACAGGCTCAATTTCATCCGCTGAAATTTCTCTCTGCTATTGCACAGGGACTAAACATTTTTGAAAACACCCGAGTACAGAGAATCATTCACGGTGCAGCTGTAACAGATAATTGTATCATTAAAGCAGACAAAATAATCGTTGCCACCCACTTTCCCTTTCTCAACAAACATGGAAGTTATTTTCTCAAGCTTTATCAGCACCGTTCTTATGTGTTGGCGCTGAAGAATGTCCCTAAAGTGCAAGGCATGTATGTGGATGAGTCTGGCACCGGATTGTCATTTCGAAGCTTTGAGGATTATCTTCTGTTGGGTGGCGGGGCACACCGCACCGGAAAAAACGGAGGCGGATGGCAAGAACTGGAGAAATTCACAAGCAAAAACTATCATGATGCCAAAATAGCAGCGCATTGGGCGACACAGGATTGCATGACGCTGGATGGGATTCCCTATGTAGGACAGTATTCCAGACACACCCCGGGACTATATGTGACTACAGGTTTCAATAAATGGGGCATGAGCTCTGCCATGGCATCGGCTATGCTTCTGGTCGATTTGATAGTAGGCAGAGAGAATCCATGTGCAGAATTGTTTTCTCCCTCCAGGACAATCCTGAGACCGCAGTTAGCAATCAACGCAGCAGAGTCGCTGCTCCATGTGCTGAAACCGACACCTCCCCGTTGCACTCATATGGGATGCGCGTTGAAATACAACCATCAGGAACACTCATGGGACTGTCCTTGTCATGGCTCCCGCTTCACAGCGGATGGAAAGCTAATCGACAATCCCGCCACTAAAAACATGAAACAATAGTTTCATTGCGTTTGTATAAGACAAATAATTACAATACAACCAAAAAGTCCAAAGGTGTATTCCCTTTGGACTTTTTCATTTCAAATGTGATATACTGTTTAAAAATCTGAGTTTCCATACTTTTAGGGAGTACGACTTTATGACCAACGAATATATATTTTTGGTAGAAAAAGAAGAAATGTGGGCACATATGCTTATGCAGGTGCTTGAAGATAACGATATTCCCTGTGCCGCTGTACCCGTATTTGGTGCTGCCTTTGTAATGAAAACAGGTACACCGGAAAGGGTAAAAGTATTTGTTCCTTCTGAAAATCTACTTTATGCAACAGAACTATTGCAGGAGTTATTTTCAGGAGAAATTGTATCAGACGAAGATATATAAAACTTCACTTTTTTATCAACTCAAGCTCTTGAAAACTTATTTAAACGTGATACAATTAAAGAAAAAGGGGTGTAGGTTATGCTGCAAATATTTAACTATGCAAATGAATATATTAAAGCACGAGATTGGAAAATGCTTGCCGTGCTTAAATTTTGCCTGTGCTCAATTGGTGTTCTGATTGGCTTGAGTGTCCCCGAAAAACACAAAAAGTTTGTTCTCGGCGGAGCACTTGGTGTGTTTTTGGCTACATATATTCCTTTAATGTTTGACTTCATCAGCTTTGCTATTGACTTTTTCCGCAGTGTCGGTAATGCTGACAACTAATTACTGGAGGAACAGAAATGATTCTGATTAAAAATGCCCACATTAAAACTATGGCAGGCGTAGAATATGAAAACGGCTGCATCCTCATTGACAATGGCAAAATCATCGAAGTTGGCAACACAATCGAATGCTCTCCCACTTACGAGGTAATTGATGC
>JAZOOC010000042.1:0-11809 GCA_045654825.1 Clostridia bacterium
ACTACACTTATCTTCGAGAACATCGATTATATCGTAAACGAGTACATCAGACATTCCCATTGCGATATCTAAATTCCTAAGACCGATATCTATATCCGCCATCAAAACTCTTTTGCCGAGTTTTGCAAGAGCAACTGCTATATTGGAAACAGCCGCCGTTTTACCGACGCCGCCCTTTCCGGAAGTTACAACTATTATTTTTCCCATAATCGCTTTCCTTCCCGCATATGAAAGTATTATAACACATCTTTTGCCATTTGTAAAGAGGAAATTTAAAATTATTTCAAAAATTTTAATTCTTCTCTTCCGTCGGAGTAATCCGTAACATTTTTACTGAAATATTTTTCAATTATTCTTCGTGCTACAGGAGCCGCACTATTACCATGAGCGGCGTGCTCAATAACTATCGCTATTGCTATCTGCGGATTTTCAAACGGTGCAAACGCAACGAATGTTCCGTTTGAAGAACCGTTCGGAACTTCCGCAGTTCCTGTTTTTCCGCCTACGGTTATCGGACAGTCTGCAAAAACTGCCGATGCTGTTCCATCCTCGGTAACAGATCTCATACCGTTCATAACGGCTTTATAATTTTTATCTGAAATACTAAGATTATAAATAACTTCGGGTTTGGTTTCTTCAACTGTTACAGAGGAAGAATATTCCTTAACCTTTTTAATAAGATGCGGACGGTATCTTTTTCCGCCGTTTGCAATAGTAGAAATATAGTTTGCCATCTGAATCGGAGTGAAAAGGTTTTTTGACTGACCTATTGCAGCCTGGATGGTATCTCCCGGCCACCATGTTTCTCCAAGTGCTTCAACATATTCGGGACCTGCAACAATCCCCTTTTCTTCCCCCGCAATTTCGATACCCGTATAATCTCCGAGGCCGAGTTTTTTTGTATAGTCGTTGAGTTTTGATATTGTAAGCAATCTTCCTGTTTCGTAAAAGAAACAGTTACAGGAATTTTTTATAGCGGATTCAACATTGGTAGGCCCATGGCCCGAATGTTTCCAGCAATATGGCATATAGTCGGGAGAATAATACATATATCTTCCCGTACATTCCATAGTGGTATTGGTATTTATAACTCCGCTTTCAAGACCTGCAATAGCTGTTACCATTTTGAATATTGAGCCCGGTTCATATATGCCCGAAATTGCTCTGTTCCACATCGGATTGTGTTTATTCTTGAAATTTTTCTCATAATCCTTATTAAAGGTTTCAAGATTGAAGGTGGGAGCGGATGCCAACGCAAGAATTTCTCCCGTATGAACATCTAAAACAACCGCACTTCCGCTATAGCAGTCTCCGCCCTCATAGTCATTTTCTTCAGAGGCTTTGCTTCTTATATCATATATTACATCAGCAAGAGCTTTTTCGGTTTCTATCTGAAGCTCGCTGTCTATAGTAAGAACAACATCATTTCCCGGAACAGCACTTACCGACGAAACCGAGGATATAATATGTCCTTTATCGTCTTCTTCTATATTATTTCTTCCGTCGATACCTTTTAAAATATCTTCACAATACTTTTCAATTCCGTCTTTACCTATAATATCGTTTATAGAATAACCCTTATCGCTTAATTCTTCGTATTCCTCTTTGAATATAATTCCCGTTCTTCCCAATATATGAGAAGCAATTCCGGGATTATCATATTTTCTTAAATACTCAACCGAGATATTAACGCCCTCAAGCTGACTTGCAGTTTCTTTCACTTTGGTTACAACAGTCATTCCGACATCGCTTGCAAAGCTGTAGGGATTGTTTCTCGAAAAGAGCTTTAACTGCATTTCAGTTCTTACCCCTGCAATTTTTCTTTTTGTTTCTTCGGGGAGAGAATCGTCTATTTCAAACTTTTTATATAATCTTTTTAAAAGGTCTGCAGGCGACTTTGCATCTTTTTCGGAAATAGAATTAAGAAAATTCTTTATGCTGTTTTTATTTTCCTCGTCAGTTCCGTAATAAGTATAACCAAAGGGTTTTTGCATGGCAAGTGGCAAGCCGTCGTTATATTCCTGATTTTCTCTCTCACATATTTCTAAAAGCTCAAGAACAGTCTGATTTAATTCTTCATTTGACTGGCCTATATGAGTTAAAGTTATTGAATAGCCTGTACGGTTAGAAACAAGGGGTCTTCCGTACCTGTCTAAAATCTCTCCGCGCGGTGCTTGCTGAGGCAGAGATTTAACCAATCTTGTTGCCGTTATCTGTTTATACTCGGCACCGTTTAATATCTGAAGCCCGAAAAGGCGTACGCCGAGAAGAAATGTCATTATGCCTATAATAACATAGAGAACGATATATCTTTTTTCGTAGTCTGTTTCTCTGCGTCTCAACCTGTTTCCCGCCTTTCTTAAATCCTCCAAGCTGAACGGCGGTTATTACGCCGTCTGCCTCTTACCGAGGGCGCAATTATTTTTTTATAAATCAAAAGAATTATTACTCCTGCTACTGAATTATAAATAAATTCGGGCAATGAAATTCTTCCGAAAACACTCCAGAAGCCTCCGTCAAGCAATGCTATAAACACAGCTGTAATAAAGCTGTATAAAAAACAACCGAGTATCATAAAAAGAATTTCAACCACAACGAGATTTTCAAAATTCCTGTGATAAAGTTCTCCTGCAACAAAAGAAATGAGAACAAATAAAATTGTATATGTTCCGAAAACGATACCATTCATATAATCGTATATAATCCCGAAAACGAGCGAATATGAAAGATTGGAATAATTTTCAGATATTGCCGCAGAAAGAACAAGAAGAAAAGACAAATTCGGGACTACACCCAAAATTCCTATACCGCCCGCAATCTGCTGATAAAACAAAGTTATCAGAAAAAAGGATATGAATTTTATAACATTGTACTTTACAGCATCATTATTCATCCGGATTACCTCCGGCTTTCTGATAATCTGTTATAACAAAAACTTCGTATATTGAATTAAAATCTTCAACAGGCTTTATAAGGGCGTATTGGGATTCGCTTCCTGAATATTCTTTTATCTCTTCTATTCTTCCAATAACTATTCCCGACGGATAAATCTGACCCATTCCGGAGGTTTCAACCACATCACCCTTAATGATATTCATATCTTTTGATACATAAATCATTTTAATAAGGCCCTCATTTATAAGAGTTGTATCCCCCTCGGTTACCGCCGTACTCTGAGTTCTTGTTATAACGCAGCCGGCAGAACTTCTGCCATCAAGAATTGTTCTTACGCGTGCAAAGCCTTTACCGGATTCAATAACATATCCGACAAGTCCTTTTGAGCCGACAACCGGCATATTAACTTCAATTCCCGCTTCAGTTCCCTTATTCATAAGAAAAACACTGTAATAATTAGAAGTGTCTTTTGAAACAACTTCTGCCGCTGTGAGCGAAAACTGCGGATTTTTATCTTTAAATTCGAGCATTGCTCTTAATCTTTCGTTTTCATTCTCATAAGCTTTTAACTGACTGTTTTCTTCCTCAAGCTTAAGGATTTTTTCATCCATTTCTCTGTTTTCGGAAATGAGTTCTTTTTTATTTGCAAAATATTCAAAAAAGTCTGAAGTTCCTCTTGCGATGCCGCCGAAGAAGGAACTTACGGGCTCAACAACAGCACCCACTACGCTGTCTGCGAAGCGGGTGTTGTTTCTGTTTATTGCACTTAAGTATACTGTTATTAATGCAGCCGCAATAATAACCGCAAGTATGATATATTTTTTGTTTTTAGAAAACAAAGCTTAACAACTCACTATCTACGGTTTCTTTTATGGTTCTGAAGTGTTTTTAAAACATCAATCTGTTCAAGGAGCATTCCTGCACCTTTAGCAACACAGTCGAGGGGATCTTCCGCAATATATACGGGAAGAAGAGTTCTTGCGCTGATAAGCTTATCAAGACCGCGCAAAAACGCACCGCCGCCTGTAATGGTAATACCTCTTGTTACAATATCTGCAGAAAGTTCGGGAGGAGTATTTTCCAAAGTAGCCTTAACGGCATCAACAACAACCTCAACCGATTCGCTCAAAGCTTCTCTTATTTCCGAAGCAGATACAACAACATTTCTGGGAAGACCTGTAAGAGAGTCTCTTCCTCTTACATCCATATAAGGCTCTTCATCGGTAGTACGATATACCGAGCCGATTGTGATTTTAATTTCTTCCGCAGTTCTTTCACCGATAAGAAGGTTATGTCTTTTTTTGATATATGATGAAATAGCTTCATCAAATGCGTTTCCCGCAACTCTCACTGTTTTTGAAGTAACAATAGCGCCGAGAGAGATAACTGCCGCTTCACTTGTTCCGCCGCCGATATCGAGCACCATATTGCCGACAGGCTCAACAATGGAAAGATTAGCGCCAACAGCCGCAGCCATAGACTCTTCAACAATATATACTTCTTTTGCACCCGACTGAAGAACGGATTCTTCAACAGCACGTCTTTCAACATCTGTTACTCCCGCAGGCACACAGGCTATAACTCTGGGTTTTGTAAAAGCACCCGATTTCATAACCTTTCTTAAAAATCTTCTTATCATTTCATAAGTAACTTTATAATCAGAAATAACTCCGTCTTTCAACGGGCTCATTGCGATAATATTGTCCGGAGTTTTTCCGACCATTTCTTTCGCATCGTATCCAACTGCGTGAACTTCCTTGCCGTATCTTGAAACAGCAACAACAGACGGCTCGCGAAGAACAATACCCTTTCCTTTAAGATAGATAAGAGTATTGGCTGTTCCGAGGTCCATTCCTATATCTTTACTTAAAAAAGCCATTATTTTCATTCCTTTCTCTATTGTATTATACATTATAATATTTTGTTTTTCAATACTATTTTACTGAACTCCTCTGAAAAAATGTCCTCTTGTAAATTCGGTAAACGGATTTGTTTCTAAAAGATAGCTTTGATAAACCGTTTCACATTCTTCCGGGTTTTCAAAAGTGAATTTCAAAAGCAGATAATTAATACCCGATTTTTTCAAAGAAGAGAGCTTATCGCTGATAACAAGGGGTACTGAATTGAGTATCTCATTACGGCACCCGTAGCTGCAAACAACAGGGAATGTTGAGCCTTTGCGGTCCTTTAAATACGAAAGCTTTCCGATACATTTTCCGTTAACACATTTTTTGATACAGTTTTCAGTAAGCATCATACTCTGATAGCCGTATCCCTCCACCATAGCAGGAATACTCTTTAATACATATGCGGCATCTTTTAAATTAAGCTCTTTTGAAATAGTTGCAATCTTAAATTCGGGAAGAAATAAGGGAGCGGTTGAATTTGCTATATTAAGTCTGCTTCCCGCTATAAGCTCAAAGTCTTTTAAAAATTCCAAATGAGAAATATTTTCCGCAAGAGCATATTTTATCCCAAGCTTTGACGCCTTATCTATCATTTGTTTCAGTTGGTCGGTTTCACTTAAAGTGATTACCGGCGGAATTGAAATAACAGTTCTTTCAAGGTCGGGAGAAGGGTCTTTTACAACCTCCCAGACAGGCGCAATTATGTATGCTGCCCCTTTATTCTTTGCCCAGTTATACTGGATATTATCCGTAACCGAGATAACAAAATCAAGTTTATCCGTAGTTTCTCTTCTGCCTTTTTTAAATTCCAGATCATAAAATTCATAAGAACTGTTTTCCGAAAGCTCTTCTATAAGCTTTCTTCTTATCTGATTTACCGAAGAAATTTTTACAAAAACATCTTCATCACATTCTACAGTTATATCCCCCGCTTTAAAAGGAGTCTGTCCCAGCTTTGAAAGATTTTCAATTATTCTTTCAGTCGAAATCGGATTATTCATTGCCTTTTCGGTTTTTTCGTCACCGTATACAGTTACGGTTTTTTGGTCTGTTTCACCTGTAAGCACGGGATATTCTCCTGTTTTTAAAGCAAGCTTCATATTAAGCGTTTTGGCAGTGCTTTCAGGTATTTTTTCGTCTGCTATTATATTTTTATATTTTTCTTCTGCCTTAAGTTCAGTTTCAGAATATGGAATTTCCTGTTTGTTATAACAGAACATTTTCTCTTTTCTGCCATCAAAATAAGAGGTATAACCGCCTCTGTTGAATATATCGAAAAGCATTTGTTTTTCTTCTTTTGAAAGTGTATATCCATCTAAAAGCTTTCTGTATGAATCAACAACAACTGCTGTATAATATTCGTTTTTAAGTCTGCCCTCAATTTTCAACGATTCTATTTCAAGCTCTTTTATTTTATTAATATAGTTTGTGCTTTCCATATCTTTCAAGCTCAAAAGAGTACCTTTTTTATCCGACATCTGATACGGAAGTCTGCAAGGTTGAGCACATTTCCCTCGGTTTCCGCTTCGCTCGCCGATAAAACTGCTCATATAACACTGTCCCGAATAGGAAACGCAAAGAGCACCGTGTATGAAAATTTCAAGCTCACAATCTGTATTCTTTTTAATATATTCAATATCTTTAAGAGGCAGCTCTCTCGAAAGAACAACTCTTTCTACTCCGCGGCTTTTAAGATAGTCTACCCCCTCTTTATTATGCACGGTCATCTGGGTTGATGCGTGAAGAGGCATATCGGGAACACACTGCTTTACTGCATAGGCAATCCCCGGGTCCTGAACAATAACTCCATCCGCGCCGACAGAAGCAAGAAACTTAAGCTCTTCTTTAACAGAATTAAGCTCGTTATCCTTAACAAGTGTATTTAAGGCAACATATCCCTTTTTTCCTCTCATTTTAAGATAGGAAAAACCTTTTTCCGCTTCTTCGTGGGTAAAATTAACCGCCGAGCTTCTTGCACTGAAAGAAGAAAGCCCAAAATAAACCGCATCCGCTCCGGTGTTTATTGCCGCTTTTAAGGTTTTAAGTGAGCCTGCAGGCGCAAGCAATTCGGGTTTGAACATATTTCGTACACTCCTAAAAAAGCTGTATCACAATACTGCGATACAGCCTTTTGTAATTAAGCCAAATAAGGTTTAAAGTTCTACTGCATATTTGATAATGTTTTCAGGTGCACCTGCTTTTTCTTCGCTTATTGCAACTGTGAAGTCTACATTAAACTTGGAAGCAAGTTCTTCAACAGCGGGCATAATTTCTGCGAATTCAGCAAGAGTTGTGCTTGTGATTTTAGTAACACTGTCTATAAAAATATGAGTAATATCATAATTCTGAGCAATCATTCCGGAGATGAAGCCGTAAAGTTCAGCAACACCTGTTATATTAAAGTCATCAGTATTGGCAAGTCTGATACCTGAGGAAATATCAAAGGTATGTCTGCTGCCTTTTGTAATACAAACAACATTACCTTTCTCTGTATTTAAAGCTTCATTTGCCATAGCGATGAATGTTTTTGTTTTTCCGGTTCCTTTAGGACCAATAAGTATGCGTATCATAATAATTCCTCCTGGTAATTGTATTAGTATATGTGCTATTTACATTATACAATATATTTATGGAAATTTCAACTGTTTTTGTAAAATATTATACAAGTCTTGATTCAAGCTCGGATTTCATATCTTCGTAGCCCGGTTTTCCAAGAAGTGCAAACATATTTTTTTTGTATGCTTCAACACCCGGCTGATTAAAGGGATTAACACCGAGCATATATCCGCTTATTCCGCAAGCCTTTTCAAAGAAATAGAAAAGGTAACCGAGATTTTCTTCGTTTCTTTCTTCTATTTCAAAGGTAAGGTTAGGAGTTTTGCCGTCTGTATGCGCAAGAAGAGTTCCGAGATATGCTTTGGAATTAACATAATCCATTGTTTTTCCTGCAAGGAAATTAAGACCATCAACATTATCCGCATCTTCCTCTATTGTTATATCAAGCTGAGGCTTGGAAACGGTAATAACAGTTTCAAACATATTTCTTGTTCCGTCCTGAACAAACTGACCGAGAGAATGAAGGTCGGTAGAGAAATTTAAAGAAGATGGATATATTCCCTTTCCGTCTTTTCCTTCACTTTCTCCGTATAACTGTTTATACCATTCGGAGAAATATGCGAGCGCAGGCTCATAGTTAACAAGAATTTCTATTGCTTTGCCCTCGTTTAAGAAATAGTTTCTTACAGCCGCATACTGAAGCGCAATATTTTCACCGGGGTTATCTGATTTTAAATCGTCGTAAGCTTTTTTTGCGCCTGCCATAATTTTATCTGTATCAGCACCGCTTACAGCGATAGGAAGAAGTCCAACAGAGGTAAGAACAGAAAATCTTCCGCCTACATCGTCTGCTATTGTAAATCTTTCATAGCCCTCTTCTTTTGCAAGATTTAAAAGCGCGCCTTTTTCTTTATCTGTTGTAACATAAATTCTTTCTTTTGCGCCCTCTTTTCCATATTTTTCTTCAAGAAGCTTTTTGAAGATACGGAAAGCTATTGCAGGCTCGGTTGTTGTTCCCGACTTGGATATAACATTAATTGAAAAATCCATATCCTTTAAAATTTCGTAAAGCTCTTTATGATATGTTGAGCTTATGCTGTTACCTGCAAAAAACACTTTGGGACAACCGGTTTTCTTTATATTATGGAATGTTCCGGATAAAAATTCGATTGCTGCTCTTGCGCCGAGATAGGAACCGCCTATTCCGATCACAAGAAGCGCTTCGGAATTTGATTTGATTTTTTCTGCCGCTTTTTTCACGCGGGAAAATTCATCTTTATCATAATCACAGGGAAGATTTAACCAACCGAGAAAGTCGTTACCCTCACCTGTTTTTTCTTCAAGTATTTTTTTTGCGGCTATCGCTTTCTCAAAATAGCCGTTAAGTTTTTCTTCGCATATAAATTCTTTTGCAGATTTATAAGAGAATACGGGACTGTTCATTTTAATACACCTCACAATTATTTCTATTAGTATATATCAAACGCCCGAAAAAATCAACATCAGGATAAAATTTTTATTCTGACATTACATCAGAGATAGCCTCTGCTGCAAGCACTCCTCCTTTAACCGCTTCCTCAAGGGTATTTCCGTTTGTTCCTACCTCGATTATAAGTGTTCCAAAAGAAGTATGCTGATTAAACCTTTCCTTTCTTAAATCTATGGGTTTTGCAAGATTGGGGCATTTTTTATTTATTGCTTCCTGAAATCTCATGGCGTATTTTAAATTCTCTTTCCAGTTAGGATGGGTAAGTCCGTTTGCATCTGTTCCCACAACGAACATAATCTGCGCGACCTTTTCTCCGTTATATTCGCATACCGTTTTATAAGAATCGCCGTTGTCCGCAATCATTGCATCTCGGTGAACATCAAGCACTATTTTGATATTAGGATTCTTTTTCATTTCCTGTTCTATGGTTATAAGGGATTTTCCGTAGGAGCTGTTAAACCTTGGAATATCATGCATTGTTTTTGAATGTGTTACACGGATTCCCCGTTTTTCAAACACCTTCGCCATCTCAGTTCCCACTCTTACTATATTACTTTCTGTATCTTCGCTTCGGTCGGTGGGATTATAGCTTTCTGTTCCATGAGTATGAACAATTAAAATCTCTACATTTTCTTTGCTTGGCTTAAGCAAGCGGGCGGATTTATAAAGCTCGGGAATATTTATAGAATAGCCTGTATGGTTTTTAACCGTTATCCCTTTCTTTTCTTCACTCGTTCCTTCGGGCTTTATTGAGGGAGTCGAAGTTTCGGGCGCCCTGTATATCTCGGGTTGAGCCTCAATTTCGGGCAGTTCGGTTTTTTCTTTCTTTGACGGAGTATAGAAAAAATTACTTTCGTAAACATCTACATATATTTCAGAAAGCTTTTCTTTTATTCCTGAAAATATCGGTATCCCGCCCGCAATAACTTTATCGGGATTATCAAGTTCTTCATTTAATATTATTTTCATAAAAGAATTGGGAGTTCTTTTAACATTTGCCGATTCATATGCCAAAACAGGAAATGAAGCAATAAGATTTTCTTTTCTGAAAACTCCCACAGCTACTTTGTCGGATATAAAAGACATTACCTGTCCCGACAGAATAAATACTGCGACGGCTGCAAAAGCAGCCGTCACAAATAAGGATTTTATTATGGTTTTTAAATTTAATACATATGTTCTCATAATCAAGGTATAAGAAGCTTGGTTCCGCGCTTAATCTCTTCTTCTGAACTTAATTCGTTTGCATCCATTATTTCATCAACTGTAGTGCGGTATTTCTTTGCAATATCCCACACTCTTTCATCACTGTCGCAGAAATAGATTACTATTCCATCTCTCGAAGATGAGTTCGCCTTTCCTGTTATTGTGATATTATTAAGAACACGGTCGCTTACCTTTCTTTTGAGTATTATTTTAACATCCATTGTTATTCTCATTTCAAGCTGACCCGCATTGATTATATTATAAGCAAGTGAAACTATTTCTGTTTTTACCTCGCATATTGCATTCTCCTCTGCTCCCGCGCAATCCAAGGTTACGCTGAAAGGCACTTCTTTGTTTACATAGCTTACAGGCAGGTCGCTTTCAAGAGAATTATAAAGCAAATCTATATCCACAAAGCCGTCTACCGTTACCGAATTTTTATTCACCGACACTTTGGTTATATGCTCTTTCCCTATTATATTGATTACCTTGTTTATTTCGTCTATTTTACCGAAATCAACAGTTTCTTTTACCATCGTTCTGTTTTCACAGCAATTTATTATTTCATCAAGCTCGCATCCTGTTTCCTCTAAAGCAAGCTCGCAGTCTTTGCCGTATGCATCTACAACTGCCTCTAAAACTACATTCTCATATCCTTTTCCGCTTATTACAATATCCGCACATACATTAACAATACGGTTTTCACCCTCGCGATCGGGATTTAAACGGCAATATACATTTTCTATATGATAATCTGCGTCATAGGAAGAATTTTCAGTTATTCCGCCCTCTTCAAACACTTCGGTAAACGGAATACAATGCTCTGCAAACTGAAGCCCATCTCCCTCATTTACACCGTTATATATAACCAACACGCAAAGCTCACCCTTTACAAGAATTTTTCCGTTCATAGGGCGTATATCTCTCTCGGATAATTTAAGAGAGGTTTTTATTATTTCCTCTGCCGATGGTTTTCCGCATGGAAGCTCAAAACTTTCATCAATCGTAATACGGTTTTCGGAATCAGCTACTGTTTTACAGGCAGATATATCTTTTTTAAGATATTCTATATCTTCGCTTTCAATTTCGTTTATGTAGGTTATTTCTTCGTCTGAAGAGGCAGTTCCCCTAAGCTTAATACGGCATTTGATTTTCACTTTCCTGCTGTTTATTGCAGATGCTTCACAGCTTACCACTTCGGGAATACAGCTTAAAAACATATTTTTTCTTACTCCGCCCAGTTCAAGCACACCATTGAACGACTGAGAATTATCTATTCCTCTTATTCCGTCTTCATCGTTCGCCGGTATATACATTACACAAAGCGAAACATTTCCGCTTATCATCGCTCTGTCAGACATAACCTCTTTATCAGTTATTGAGCATATTGCGTCTGTTTTTATAATTTTATGTATGTCAGGTTTGGAGTCCGGAACAATAATATCCCATTCGCAGTTAATTTCGGTCTCTCCCTCTGCAATCTTTTTCAGATTTTTCATATTGTTTCTTATAAGATTAATTTCCATAACTACCTCCGTAAAAGTATTTTTGATACATATTATGAAAACTAATCTTATATTATTACAAAAAAGAGAATACCCATTAACTTTTAATAAATCACTTAATATCAATATACCGAAAAATATATAAAAATCAAGTTTTTATAAAAAAGCAAAAGAATTTTCTTTACAATTTGCGTTTTTGTGGTATAATAATAGCTAACAAAATGCGTTTTTGAGGTATTATGCTAAATACT
>JAZOOC010000043.1:0-22717 GCA_045654825.1 Clostridia bacterium
CGATAATTGAATAAAAAAAATGAGGGGGTGTAAAGAAATTCTGTTTCTTTACACCCCCTGGTTTTTGAGGATAGGAAAAAATGCTTCTCTTATGTTTGCACCAATACTTGTACCACTTCGAATAAGCTGATTTGTAAGTACGCTTTCTCTTTTTTCGCTTTTCACCTTGTTGCATACTTTGATAATATCTAATGCAAATTGTTTTGATTTTATAATTAACGGACTTTCCATAAGCATTCTCCTTTTAAATCAAACTCGCTTTTGCGAGTTTGCACCTTACTTCTTCCCTTTTCACTATTACTTATTACTTTCCAAAAATCGACAAGGCTTTTTAGGGAATAGTGAAGAGTGAATAGGTAATAAGTAAAATCGACATTCCTCTATCGAAGAATGTCGATTTTTGGAGGCGCCACCCGGATTTGAACCGGGGATCAGGGTGTTGCAGACCCACGCCTTACCGCTTGGCTATAGCGCCTTATAATTAAAGACGCATAAAAGCGTCTTTATTTGTTGGAGCGGAAGACGAGATTCGAACTCGCGACGTTCACCTTGGCAAGGTGACGCTCTACCACTGAGCCACTCCCGCTTATATAATGGTGCCTCCGGGCGGAATCGAACCACCGACACGAGGATTTTCAGTCCTCTGCTCTACCAACTGAGCTACAGAGGCAAATTTTTTCAAATCTGCAAAAATAAAAGCCACTCTTTAAAAAGAAAGTGGCGACCCGAAGGGGACTCGAACCCCTGACCTCTAGCGTGACAGGCTAGCGTTCTAACCAGCTGAACTACCGGGCCGTAAATTTTGAGCAACCGGTTTTCCGATTGCTCATATCCCAAAGGGAATATGGTGGGCACAACAGGGCTCGAACCTGTGACCCTCTGCTTGTAAGGCAGATGCTCTCCCAGCTGAGCTATGCGCCCATATTCTCTCGCGACAGTAGAAGTATTCTATCATATCGCTTGGGATTTGTCAATACTTTTTTGCAAATATTTTTTTAAAAAAGCAACAACATCAATTATTATACACATCTTTATTTGGTTTGTCAATACTTTTTTGAAAAAAATTTTAAATTATAATTCGTCGGGTAATTTCGCACCGTCTATACTTATCGTGGAATAGATTTCGTTATATAATCCCGAGTTGGAAACAGGCTCGTTGTTTAAATATAAGTGGGAAGTATCGCCAAGCTGTTTAACCTTGAATATTGCATTTCCTTTTTCTCTTTCTTCGGTAACAAGGGTTGTAACCGATGTGGGCGGAAGAAACATTGTCTGCCATAAAAGAGTAGGGGAGATTTGGGTAAAATGAGAAATTATTGCCATACCGATTGCGTAGTGGCAGAACAGGGCAATAGTATCCTGATTATTTTTTTCGCATTTATATATAAAACCGTCTCTTATATATCCATATGCAGATAATAAGGAATCTATACCTGCTATTGTTCGGTTATATATTTCCTCAACATTTCCTGTTTTCATAATATCGGAATCAGCCCAGGTGGATTTAGTAAAAAGCTTTTCTTTTTCCATCCAGTATTTAGGCATAAAATCCCAGGGGTGACCCTCTTTTTTTGTATCGGGACGGATTATTTTTGCTGAAAATTCTTCAAGCCAGGGAAGAATGGTTAATTCTTTTTTTGATTTTGCAATATAAGGCTTTGCAGTATCTTTTGCTCGTCCAAGCGGAGAACAATATACATCTTTAATGGGGAGCTTAACAAGTCTTTCGGATAAATATTCTGCCTCTCTCCAGCCTTTTTCGGTCAAAGAATCTATTGAATAATCGGGGTCGCCGTGTCTGATAATTAAAATTTTCATATTATTCTCCTTAGGCACTCGGGAGTTGAACCCCTTATGCCTTAAACTTGTTAAATTTTAATATTTTTCATTTGGCGTCCTCGTAAGGCGACAGCCTAACTTCGTCCTTCGCATAAAAAAAATTAGAAATTTTCCTGCGTTTAAGGTCGAAGAGTTTGAAATTAAGAAATTTTATTTTAGACAAAGAAATTTCAAGGATTATACTTTCGTATATTCGCAGGAATTTCTGCAGTATTAAGTGAAATTTCTAATTTTAAACCATAAGGTGTTCGACTACCGAGTGCCTATACATATAAAGTGAACCGCAGATTATTATAACATCTGCGTCAGCTTTTTTAACCGCTTCTTTTAAATTTTTGCAAATTTCTGCATCTAATCCCTTGGATTTTGCAATCTCAAGCATTTTTTCTTTTGGCATTGCTCTTTCGTTATCTGTTACATCAATAAAATAAAAGAATGAATTTTTATCATTTAAAATATCAAGCATTAAGGAAAAATCCTTGTCTTTCATAACTCCCATAACATAAGCTCTTTTTTTATCGGGAAAATATCTGTCAATGCTGTTTTTAAGAGCCTGTGCGCCATCGGGATTGTGAGCACCGTCGAAGAATATGTTTTCACCCAGCTTTTCAAGTCTTGCAGGGTTTTTGGCATTGGAAAGTCCGTAAATTATACTTTCTTCCGAAATGTTTAAAAGCTCAGCAGCTTTTATGGCAAGAGAAGCATTTTCAAGCTGATTCAATCCGCCAAGTGAAAGATTAAAGCTTTTGTTTCTATATGAGACTTTTTCAAAAATTTCGGAAAAACCGTTTGTTTCGAGCTTGTCTGCTATGTAAAACTCATTGTTTTTTCTTAATATATGAAAGAGCTTTTCGTTTGCTCTGCAGGTTACGATTTTTGAAATTTCTTTTATTATCCCCGATTTAATACGGGCTATTTCTTCGATTGTTTCTCCAAGATAAGCGGTATGGTCTAAAGATATTTTTGTGATAACTGCAATTTCGCAGCTGTCGATTATATTTGTTGCGTCACCTTCTCCGCCCATGCCTGTTTCGAGCACAACATAATTGCAGTTTTCTCTTTTGAAATAAAGAAAAGCGGCGGCAAGAAGAATTTCAAAGGGTGAGGGATAGTTTTTCATTTTCGATGCTTTGGTATCAACCTCTTTTAAAAGGCTTTCAAGGATTGAGTCGGGAATATCTTTTTTGTTTATTCTTATAGTTTCGTTTCTTTTTATAAGCTCGGGGGAGGAAAATCTTCCTGTTTTATACCCCTCGCAAACAAGCATTTCTTCCAAAAATGCAGATACAGAGCCTTTGCCGTTTGTTCCTGCGATATGAATATATTTAAGGTTTTTATGAGGGTTATTAAGAAGATGAAGAAGCTCGTTTATATTGTCAAGCTTTAAATTGATGTTTGTATGATAGCTTTTTGCATAATTTAATATTTTGCTGTCCGCACTTATACTCTTGATGATTTTTTTTAGGTAGGGATTTATAAGAATAAGAAAAGCAATCTGAATTAAAAGCATAACAAAAACAGACGGTAATCTTATAACACAGGCACCGTGAAAACTTTCGGGCAGATACCCTGCGAACATAAGTACAGGTGTTTTTAAAAATAAGTCTGCAAAAAAGCGTATAACCGCCATAATAATTATTTTAAAAGTTTTGAATGATTTATCTTTGAAAAATAAAATGCCCGCAATAAATCCATAGAAAAACTCAATAAGAGATAACGGCCACAGATAAACACCTGTGGGATTGACTAAATATGAAATAAGGTCGGAAATTCCTCCTACCAAGCCGCCCGCCAAAGGACCGAACGCGGCGGCGGATAAATATACCGATATAAAGCTTATTGATATTTTGGATATGTTTCCTATTCTTAAAAATCCCGATAAATAGCTTAATATAACCGTAAGGGCAATAAACATTGAAAGAAAACAGAGCCTTTTTGTTTTAGACATAAAAATACCTCCTTAATTTCTCGCTATAAATTAAGGAGATATACCTTACTTTATACAGCGGGATGCGGAACGGCTATCGCAACACAATGTGTTTTCGTCTGCGAAACAACTCCCCGTTTTCGCAGCACTTAACGCAATCGTACCTACTCTGGTTTTGATTATATAATAAATGGTTTAAAAATGCAAGGATTTAATAAGACCTTTTTGAGCGTCTTTTACGGTTTCTTCTTGATGCTTTTAAGTTGATGCTGAAAATTCCTCCCGCTCCTGCAGTTAACAAAGAAATAAGAATGTTTGTAAGTGTTGCTTTGTTAATTGCAAAGCCGGGTGCAAAAATGCAGGAGATAACAAACATTATAAGAAAATAAAAAGCTCCCGAAATAAGACCGTTTATAAGTCCCATAGCAGGCACCGAAAGAGCGGTTAAATATCCTGCAAGAAATCCGCCTGCGATTGTGATAATCGTCATAATAGCGGGGATAAAGCTTTCGGGAAGAATCTGAATACTTACGGGAAGGGAAAATAAGATTATTGCAATAAGACTTAAAACAGCAGATACCACAGCGGCGGTAACCGCACGGCGAACATATATATAACTTGTTTTGCTAGAATTTGTGTTGGTCATATTACCTCTCCTTTCCTCTTAAGTATATTAGATTTATTTGTAAAATAGAACAGGGTTGAAAAACAACCCTGTAGTAATATTAGTTTTCTTCTGTTTCTTCTTCAGCAGCTTCTTCAGCAACAGCTTCTTCGGAAGCTTCTTCAATAACGATTTCTTCGGGTGTTTCCGCTTCCGCTTCGGTTTCAAAGTAATCTTCATCCTCGAGGTCTTCGGGAATGTATGTTAAACCGTCTTCAAAAATTTCGTAGGATTCTTCTTCATAACAAGGAGCAGCAACGAGAAGTATTGCAGCAACAAGTGAGAAAACTCCTGCAGAAACCATAACAACAACGGTTGACATTTCAGTGAAAGTGAGCTTCTGGATAATTGAAATTATAAGCGAGGGAAGTGTGTTTACTGTTCCCCAGCAGATTGCCGATGAAATAAGAAGTATAGAGCATTTTGAGTATTTTATGGGAAGAACTGCTCCTACAAGGGGAAGAACACCAACAAGGAATGTCAATGCAATCTGGAAATAGATTACATAAAGAGTAGCAGCGGGAATTTCCATACCCATTTCTTTGTACTGTGAAATCTGTGCAAGATAATCTGTTGTGTACTGTGATGCGTAGAATATAAACAAGCCTGCAGCAAGTATTCCGAAAATCATCGAAATGATTTTAATTACGGGATAGCTTTTAGAGGTTGTTTTTTTGTCATCCTTAAAATTAGGCATGTAGAGTTCAAAATCCTGATTCATTTTTATCATCCTTTTTTTAGTCTGTAAGACATATTTTTCTATCATTTTAACATCTAACTGAAAAAAATTCAATATAAAATTTACATTTCATAAAAAATTAATATTTTGTTAATTGAAATATGCTTAAAAACAATGTATAATTATATCAATATAAACTGAAATAGTTTCGGGAGTGACGGTTATGATTAACTGTAAAAGATGCGGTGCTATTGTGGGGGCGGATCATATATTCTGCGGAAAATGCGGAGAACCCGTCAACCGCGAGGTTTCCGAAAAAAGAGTTATAAAAGTAAAAAGACCGAGAAAAATATTTATCTTTGAAAAAAAGCTTTTGAAATCAAAAGTATTTGTGGGAGTTTTTTCGGGAATATGGGCGGTTTTATCTGCGGTTTTGGTATTTCTTCTTACAGATACATTAAGAGGGATAAAGGCGGCATCCTCTTCAATCGGCGTTGTTGTAAGTCAGCTTTTATATAAATATGAATATGTTAAAGAGGGATTGTCTCTTTCATATATTTCCGCCGAATTTTCTTCGGTTATAAACTACGGACTTGACTGGGCATTTCTTGTTCTTAACATAATTCTTATAGCGGTATCGTTTTTACTTTTCCTTATATATCTTATGAAATTTATATCAATGATAAGAAAATTGCCGACAGGTAAAAAAACCGATAGTTTGAGAAGGACAGTAGCAAAAACAGGTCTTATATCCATAGGTGTATATATTATTCTTGTTATTATATCATTAGTATTGAAAGGTATTGTTTGATTATGGATGAATATATAAAAAATGAAGAATTTGAATCCGAAATTAATAAAGAGGAAACAATAAAGTGCAGATATTGCGGAAGAGAGCTTAACGAAAATTTTGAATTCTGCGTTTATTGCGGAAAAAATCAGAGCGATGTTCCCATGCCGGTAAAACCACGCGAAGAAAAAAAGAAACCACTTTCGGTTAAACCGAAAAAGAAAAAAGCTTCAAACATAGTTCTTTTTATACTTTCTTTGGTGCTTTTCGGGGCAGGGGCGGTATTCTTTGTTCTCGGGATTATAAACTGGCTCGGACTCGGAATGATTTCTTCGGGCAGTGTTTTCGGAAATCTTTTCGGAAGTGTTGATGTTTCTTCCTATATTATCGCATTTATAAATATAGTTGCTTCCTTTTTCTGCTCGGTTATATTTATGCTTGCAGGAATTGCGGTAAATATGTATCGTAAAAATTAGGAATGAATATAAAACCGCAAGCGGTTTTGAATGGAAAATTGATAGTTGAAAATTGAAAATTATGGTGTC
The DNA here is from genome assembly GCA_045654825.1 of Clostridia bacterium. Lineage (GTDB taxonomy): Bacteria > Bacillota > Clostridia > UMGS1840 > HGM11507 > JAZQFU01. Next base: position 6,445 of record JAZOOC010000043.1, read on the forward strand.
GGCAAAGCCGACGGAATTAAATTGCATTGCTTTGCAATGTCACTTTTCAAGGCTCACTTGTGTAAAGGGAGCGGTCAGCAAAGCTGACTGAGGGATTGTTAAAATGAAATTCAAAGCAAGCTTTGAATGAAATCCTCACGCCGTTCGGATGAAATTTTGATAAATCAAAATGAAATATCTGCTTTGCAGATATGAAGGATAGCTCTATGCCATTCGGCAGAGCTATAAATGCAATACGACTTTCTCGTTATATACCCTTACTTACACTTAGAGATATTGCTGTATTTTTAGCAACACGAGTTCCAGAAGGCAAACTTTGTTCAATAATAATTCCAACTGATTCGCTTGACTCTTTTTTTATTACAGCACCAAGAATAAGGTTCGATTTTGAAATTTTCTCTTTGGCTTTGTCTTCTGTAAGTCCTATGAGATTAGGAATAATAACGGTATTATTCTCTTCTCCGAGAGACGAGTTTTCTATCTCGTTATAGACCAATGAATTATCATTGCTTGACAAAGAATCATTAACTGATATTTTTCTCCAACTTGCTGTAAATTCACCTGATACCCACTCGGTTAATCCTTCTAAAAATAGATCTGCAAGTGTCCCGTGCCTCTGATATTCATTTATTTGCCTAATCAATAATAAATTATTATTATAACTAACGATATATTTTGTCATATCATCCTCTTTAGGTATCTTTATATTAAATCCACCATTATATACTGATATATAACCGATTAGTGGCTTAGACGAATTAAAGTTTGGTAATATAATTCTTATACCATCTGCTGATTCGTATATATCCACAACAAAAGTGTTTTCGATTTCCATGTTATCAATTGAACCCCATACATCAAATTCAAAATTATGTTCATAACATTCATATTCTCCAAGAAGTTCCTCAAACTTCTTTAACTTCGTCAACCTTTGTTTAACATCCTTATACTCAATTGGTAATCGTTCATATTCTTTAATAGCTTTCGTGTATGATGCGGTTTCGTATTCTAATGCTTTTTTATAATATGGCATACAAATAGTATCAATGCGTTCGGATACATCTCTATAATCACTAGCAACAAGAGCATAATTTTCTAAAGCCTTTTTATCATTTCCGCTTTCTTCATGTATAACACCATTAATATAATAATATAAATCAGTATCTTCTTTTGGATTAACAGAATCATTCAATATATTTTGAACTTTAACAAATGACTTATCTGTAATATACTTTTCTATTAATTCTTTTCGTATTTTTTCACTTACTTCTTTAGCGTCTTTGTAATTTAGAATCATTTTAAATTGATTAATTGCCCCCTCATAATTTTTAGATTTATATAATTGTAATCCATAATTGTATCTTGCTTCTTTTGATTTTTCTTCTGAATCTTTATAACTTTTCAAACTCTCAAAAATTTCAAGAGCGTATTCATAATTTTCATTACAAAAGTTTTTATCAGCTAAATAATATTTAATTGGATTATACAGTAAAAATGTTGTAACAATAATACAGAAGCAGATACTGCTGGTTAATATTATAATTGATTTGAGATTAATTATATTTCTTTTTTTTACCTGTTCTTGATGATTTTTTTCACTTTGATTTTTGTATGTGGTAATACTTCCCTCAAGAGAATAACCACAATTCTCACAAAACAAAGAATAATCTGATATTTCTTTTCTACAGTTTTCGCATATCATAATATATCTCCTACCATACTCTAATTCCATCTATTAATTTAGCTAATATTAAAATTAATAAAATTATTATCGTCATTAAATGGACACAAATTGCAAAACTAACAATGTCCAATTTCATTAATAGTTCAATATTTATTCTGTCTGTCAATGGTAATTTACTACGTTTTATAATAGCTTCTTTACTAAATCTTCTTGTTAAAATCGACCACTCTTCTTTGTCAATAAACCTTTTTTTAGGCGAAGCTATCCCAGCGTTTTTAATCATAGAATTGATTTTTACTTTTTCTACAGGCTCTTTATCTATAATAATACCCTTGGGTAATGGGGAACCGCATTTTTTGCAATAGCAAACATTTCCTATAATCATTTCTCCGCATTGTTCACAAATCATAAAATCAGCTCCATTAAATTATTATGTAACAAAATGTAACATAATAATTGTAACAAATTGTTACAATTATGTCAAGAGGTGATTTTGTGAAAGGTTTGAGATATATAAGAAAAAAACGCAATTTAAATCAACTGAAGGTTGCTATGGATTTGCATATTTCACGCGAAGCTCTTTCACATTATGAAAATGGAAAACGCGAGCCGAGTTTGGAAATACTTAATAAATTATCTAAATATTTTAATGTTTCTATAGATTTTTTAATCAACGGAGAAGAATTCGAAAAAAAATAGCCTTGCCGAATGGCATAAGGCTATCCTTATCGTTTGCCAAAGGCAAACATATCGCGTGCGGTAGCACATATCGAGTTTTCCGACGGAAAACATATCGAAAATTTCATAGAAATTTATATAACAAAGGAGAACGAAATCAATCGTTCTCCTTTCAATATATCCGTATTATTTTTTAACAGCAGTTGTCATATTAGCTACATGAGATAACGGAATAAATGTTTCAAGGTTTTCAAGCTTTTCGCCTGCGGTAAGCTTTTTAATATCTTCAACAAGCTTTGTCACACAATATTGTCTTCTGTCTATTGTAGGTCCGCCCATATGAGGAAGAATGGTAACATTTTTAAGCTTTCTCAAATCTGCATCAGGTGCAGGGGGTTCCTGTTCAAAAACATCCAATACTGCATTTATTCTGCCTGTTTTTAATACTTCGATAAATTCTTTTTCGTCTATAACCGCGCCTCTTGCAGTATTAATAATAAGTGCGCCGTCTTTCAATTTGTCGAGATGTTCTCTTTTTATCATATGGAAGGTTCTTTCATTAAGTCCCTGATGAACCGAAACAATATCAGATTTTTCAAAAACTTCATCAAGAGTTGCAACTTCTACTCCGTATTTGTCGGCTTCCTCTTTGGTTAAATGACCTGAATATACTAAAATTCTGTTTCTGTATGGCTTTAAGAACTCAACGAATTTTTTAGCTATTGCACCAAAGCCTACAAGACCGATAGTTCTGTCCATAATACCCTCGTTATAGTAGTTCTCATCTCTCCATAAGCCGTTTCTTACATTGTTTGTATAATGCTCAATTCTTCTTAAGCCAACCATTGTATAGCAGATACAGCTTTCTGCAACCGATTCAGCGAATACACAGTTTGCACCAAGCATAGCAATTTCTTTTTCATAAACTGCGGGAGTTGCAACAGCTGCAACGGAGCCTGCACAGTAAGCTATAATTTTAAGACTGTCTGCAGCTTCTAAAATTTCTTCGTTGTATTGTGCGCTTCCCCAGCAGCAGAAAACAACATCGATTCCTTTTAATGCTTCTTTGAGTTCGTCAATAGTATAATTTCTATTGTGCGGATTGTATGTAACATTACCGAGACTTTCCAGCTTTTCTACAGCCATGGGAGTCAGAAATGTTTTTGTTACTTCACTGTTTGGCATAGTTACAAGAATGTTCATAATTTTCCTCCAAGGTAAATATATTTGAAATAATTCTAACATTAATAGTTGAATATTTCAATAGTTTTTAACATATTTTTACTACAAAGGATGTGAAAAAATGCAAAACGGATATTTAAAAGTAAATGTATATACTGCAAATCGTCTTATTCCCGTCGGAGGAGCACAGATAGCGGTATATGAAAAGGGTATGCTTAAAGGCTACAGAGTAACCAATAAAAGCGGAACTGCCGAAACGGTTGTTATATCCGCTCCCGATAAAGATTTGAGCGAAAGTCCCGGAAATAAAGATCCGTATACAAGGGTTGATGTTCTTATAAAAGCAAATGGATTTAATCAGGCAAGATATAACGGTGTTCAGATTTTTGCGGGAGAAACCTCTGTGCTTGATGCGGATCTGATTCCGCTTGGTGAAAATTCCAATATTAATAACAACGGCGAATACAATCAGAAACCGCAGACGCTTTAGGAGGATATATATGGCACAGATAGTACCCATAATACCCGAAAACATTACGGTGCATCTTGGAAATGCAGACGAGTATGCGCCGAATGTGACTGTTCCTTTTATTGATTATATAAAAAATGTTGCATCGGGAGAAATATATCCCACCTGGGAGCAGGCGGCAATATCCGCAAATATACTTGCACAGATTTCATTTGCGTTGAACAGAGTATATACCGAATTTTACAGAAGCCGTGGATATGATTTTGATATAACCTCAACAACCGCACAGGATCAGAGCTATGAGCAGGGACGGAATATATTTGAAAATATAAGTGATACGGTAGATAATTTATTTGATAACTACATAAGAAGAAGAGGTTTTTTAGAGCCGCTTGCAGCGAAATATTGCAACGGCACGACTACAACTTGTGATGGTCTTTCTCAATGGGGAAGTCAGCAGCTTGCACAGGAGGGACTGAATTCAGTGGAAATTTTAAGATATTATTATGGTGACGATATTGAAATAGTGGTTGATGCACCGGTTGCAGATGTTGGTCCGTCTTATCCCGGTACTCCTTTAAGAGAGGGAGATTCGGGCAGAGATGTAGGGCTTATACAGACTGCACTAAATCAGATTTCGGAAAATTATACGGCTATTCCCAAAATAAGCCCGGTTGACGGATATTTTGGTGAAACAACACGGGAAGCAGTAATCGAATTTCAGGAAATTTTCAATCTTACCGCAGACGGAATAGTCGGAAAAAACACATGGTATCGGATAATATATCTTTATGTTTCGTTACGACGGCTTGCGGAATTGAGGTCGGAGGGACAGACGATTTTTTCAACCAGTTTGGAATATCCCGAAGCGCTCGGGCCGGGAGATACCGGACCGGATGTTCAGGTGCTTCAATATATGATTGCTCTTATTTCGGTATTTAATCCCTATATTCCCGAGGTTGACATAACCGGAGTTTATAACGAGAATACAAAAAATGCAGTAATTGCAATACAAAACGAAAACGGACTTCCGCCAACCGGTATAACCGATGCGGCAACCTGGGAATATATATATTCTCAGGCGGCGGGGAATGCACGGATTGTTCTTGACCTTGGGGGATCTGTTACTGAGCCTTATCCGGGGGTTGTATTAAAGGCAGGCTCAAGAGGGGATTCGGTCAGAATACTTCAGGAATATCTTAATATTTTAAGTGTTTATGCGGGAGTGTTTCCGGTTGATGTTACAGGAGTTTACGGAGTTTCAACCACTCGTTCTGTCAGTGGCTTTCAAAGACGGTTTTCTCTTCCTGTTACGGGTGAGGTTGATGAGCAGACCTGGAACGAAATAGCCGCAAAGGTAAGAGAGCTTGTTGCGGAGGCATCCGCAGCACCCGAGCAATACGGCGGCAGGGAACTAAGCGAGGGAGATGCTGACACCACAACAGGAGGTATAGTATGACATCTATGACTGCAATAAGAGATTTGCAAACTTTTTTAAGGAAAATTTCCCAGCATAACAGTAATGTTATTTCTGTTGTTCCTGACGGGATATTCGGAGAGCAGACAAAAAATTCGGTAATGAGCTTTCAGCGGGCGTATAATCTTCCGGTTACGGGCAAAGTGGATTATCCTACCTGGATTTATATAACCGATGTTTATTTTAAAATAATCGAATCTGAAGAAAAACCACAGGCGGCAGAGCTTATCCCCATATATATACTGCCTGTCGGGGAGGGAACATCGAATGTCTATGTTAATCTTATTCAGAGTATGATAAATGTTATCGCTTCACTTGATAAAGGCTTTAATAAGGTCCCGATAAACGGAGTTTACGACGAAGCTACCCAAAATGAAATAAAAAAAGTCCAGGCGCTTTCGGGACTTAAAGAGAACGGAATTATGGATAAAGCGACCTGGAAAAGTTTTAGCGAAATATATTCAATTCTTCAGTAAAATATTGGTTTTCGGATAGTGCGGAAATAACAAATCCGTCTTTATAAAAAACAGAGCAATATATGTTATCTTTCATAAAAAAATTGCCTTCGGGTATAAATTCATAAATTTTCAATGCTTTAAGTATGGGAGTGCCGTAAAATTTTGCGGCACTTTCTTTTAATGTCCATAATGTGAAAAAAGCTTTATTTTTATCTGAAGAATTATTTATATATTCTCTTTCTTTTAAGCTGAAAAAACGGGCGGGAATATTTTCGTTAAAGCTTTTTATTCTTTCAATATCAATACCGGTTTTTTTATCCGAAAAGCTTACTGCCGCATACGGAAAAGAGTGGGAGATTGAAAAAAATTCTTCCTCTTTTTTTAAATTAAGTATAAGTGATGCACCAAGCGACAAAGCCTTTTGCTTTAAAGATTTTATTTGGTTGTATCTTTCAAGTCTTTTGGGGGAGATTTCTTTTATATATTTTTTGTGTGTTTCCTCCTCCAAGAGAAATTCAGAATTTAAAATACATATACGGTTCATATTATCACCGCTTTTATTATAATTGATAAAAACTAAATTTGTCAAATACACTTTATATTTCGTATCAAATATGTTAGAATGATAAAAGGGAGGGGATAGTATGTCCCTAAAATTGCTTACCGGTCCGAAAAGAAGCGGAAAAACCGGCAGGATTATGAACGAACTTAAAAAATCTCCGGAAAACTCATATCTTATTGTTCCGGAGCAGACCTTGTTTTTTTATGAAACAAAAATACTTGAGGAGCTTAAAGAAAAAGGAGCTTTTCTTTGTCAGACCTTAAGCTTTTTAAAGCTGTCTTTAAAAGTCTGCGAAGAGCAGGAAAATTTCACAAGCCTTAAGCTTCTTGATAATGAAACAATAAATATGATTCTTGCCTCTGTTATATTAGAGCACAGAAAAGAACTTAAGCTGTTTAAGGGCGGAGATAAATCGGATTACAGAGAACAGATAAAATCCCAGATTTCCGAGCTTAGAAAGCATTTGGTCAGGGCAGAAGATTTATACAATCTTAAAAACAGCAACAATATTCCCGAAGTGCTTAAAAACAAGCTTTCCGACCTTTTTGTTATAATGTCGGCTTATGAAAAAAGATGCGAAAATGTTTTTTCGGATTCCGACGGGCTTATGGCAGAGGCGGCAGAGCAGATTATAAAAACCAAATATTTCAAAGGCAAAAAGATTTTTATAGACGGTTTTACCGGCTTTACTCCCGAAGAGCTTATGATTATAAAAGCTATGGATGAGTCGGGGGGCGAAATTCTTATTTCCCTTGATTATACAAATAAAGACGGAAAATATACCGGAGATATTTACAGCAGTGTAAAGCTTTCGGTAAATAAGCTTTCAAAAATGTTTCCCTCTCTTGAAATTACCGAGCTTTCGGGTTGCGATGTAAAAAACAAAGAAATTAACCATCTTTGTATGAATATGTTCACAAGGGAAGAAGAATATAAAGAAGTTCCCGAAAATATTCATCTTTTTAAATATAAAAATCCATATGGCGAGGCAGAGGCGATAAGCGCTCTTGTTGCAGATATGATAGATAAGGGAGCATCTCCCGCTGAATTTCAGATTGTGGCAAAAGACGGAATAAAGAAAATTGCCGCCGAGCTTGAAAAATATGGCATTCCCTGTTATACAGAAAAGAAAACAAGCGTTTCAGAATTTCCTCTCTATGCGCTCGTTTCCTGTGTTTTCGACCTTGTAATGCAAAGACCCTCTTCAGATCTCCTTGTGAATTACATAAAAAATTTCTGTATATTTTCGGACGAAAATATATTTCTTTTCGAAAATTTCGTTTATTCATCAGGTCTTAAAGGCTGGCAGTTTTTAAAAGACAAAGGCTTTGAAGAATTAATTGAGTCTGCATATAATTTCGATTATTCAAAAGAAAAAGAAATAAGATGGGTATATGAAGAATATATAAAACCGTTAATTTCTCTGAAAAAAAGAATTTCAGCAAAGAATACCGCAAATCACTATGCGGTTTGTCTTTATGACTTTTTCAACGAAATAAAGCTCCTTGATATGACGGTTAAAATGGCAGAGGAATTTGAAAAAGACGGAAAAAGAGTACGCGCAATAGAGTATGTAAGTGTGTATAATGCTTTTGTTGAAATTCTTGAACGGTGTGCACTTATGCTTAAAAACGAAGAGCTTGGTTTTAAGGATTTTAAAAGCATTTTGTTTGATAATTTTTCAGAGAAAAATATTTCTTCGCTTCCGCTTGAGAGTGAATGTGTCTATCTTTCGGAGGTAGCAGATGTTGCACCGGGAGTTTTTCCGTATGTTTGTCTTGTTTCTGCAAACGACGGGCTTATCGGCGGCGGTGCTGACGGCTTTATCAACGAAAGTGAAAGAGCGGTTTTAAAAGAGATGGATTTAGAGCTTTCTATCTCTCCCTCAATGAAAAAATGCGAAGAATATCTTAAAATCTTCACACTTCTTACCTCTGCGGAGAAAAAGCTCTTTGTGTCTTATTCTGCTTTTAATACCAAGGGTGAAGAAACTATCCCCTCGGATATTATAGATAAACTGAAAAAAGTTTTCCCTGCGCTTAAAGAAACGAGTGAATTAAAAGAGATTTATACCGATAAAACCCTTATATCGTCGGGGATTGAAAAAATCCGCACAAACGATATTAAAAAGGGAAAAATGATGATACGGCAGGCACTTGGCATTGAAAAATATTCCGGGAGAGTATCTGATGCAATAAGCTTTTTCGGTAAAAAACCTGTTTTTGAAATTAAATTGTCGGGTGTTGACGATTATATAAAAGACGAGCTTAAATTAAGTGTTACTGCTCTTGAGAAATACCGCTCCTGCGGTTTTTCGTATTATGTAAAATACATACTCAAAGGAAAAGAAAAAGATATTTTTTCAGTAGATAATGCGGGAATAGGACTTCTTTTGCATATGGTAATGCAAAGATTTTCCGAGCAGGTGAAAAAAGAGGGTAGAAGCTTTTCTGATATAGACGACAGCTATATAGATGAAAAGCTTGATAAGATTGTTGACCGTTCGGTAAAAGAAGTGAACAGCGGACTTTTTGAAATGGGCGGACGGGCTTCCTTTATGGTTAAAAAGGTTAAAAGAGATTCAAGGCGCACTTTAAAAATGCTTTGCGAGCATTTCAAAAAGGGCGAATTTACCGAGCATGCATTTGAGCTTTCGTTCGGAAGAGAGGGAGATCCCCTTTCGGGAATGGAAATAAATCTTTCAAAAGGCAGAAAAATCATCCTTTCGGGTACAATAGACAGAGTTGATACTTTTAAAAGAGATGATGCGGAATATATCCGTGTAGTCGATTATAAATCCACAATGAAAACTCTTGATTTATACGAAATATATTACGGACTTAATATTCAGCTTATTACTTATCTTATGGTGGTTTTAAAGTCGGATATAGAAAGAAAACTACTCCCCGGCGGTGTTATGTATCTTTCTTTGGAAAATCCGATGATTTCGGTTAAAAATCCCGAAAATACCGACAGGGCAGAGGCGGAGATAAGAAAAAAACTGATTATGAAAGGACTTTTCTTAAACGACCCCGAAATAATGTCTAAAATGGATAAAGAGCTTTTAGCTTCGGGAAAATCCGAAATAATAGAAGTGGAATTTGATAAAGATAACGAAATTTCAAAGGGCAGTGTTTTAAGCATAGCCGAATTTGAAGCTGTGTTTGAAAAGCTTAAAAATAATATAAGAGAAATGGCAGAGGGGATATACGGCGGAGAATTTAAAATCCGTCCCGTATCCAATAACGGAAAATCAAAATGCGAATATTGTCCGTACAGTCCCATATGCTGTTTCGACGAGAATGTTTTCTCATTTGAAGAAATAAAAAAAGAGCCATTCGACAGAGTAATGGAAAAAATAAAGGAGGGAGAGTAAGTGGCGGTTTCATTCAGCGAAAATCAGAAAAAAGCCATCGAAACAAGAGGAAAATCTCTTGTTCTCTCTGCTTCTGCAGGCAGCGGCAAGACGACGGTTTTGGTAGAAAGAGTTTTAAGACTTGTATGCGAGGAAAAAATAAGTCTTGAAAATCTTGCGGTTGTAACATTTACAAATGCGGCAGCGGCAGGTATTAAAGACAAGTTAAGAAAAGCACTTAATGAAAGACTTTCAAATACCCCTGCCGACGAGCATATAAGAAAACAATTGCTTTTACTTCCCGATGCGGATATTTCCACAGTGCACTCCTTTTGCGGACGGCTTATTAAAAAATACAGCCATGTTTTAAAAAGGGATATTCCATCCTCTGCAAAGCTTCTTTCGGATACCGAGGATAAGCTTTTAAAGCAGGAAACCGCTGAAGAGCTTTTTGATGAATGTTATTCGCAGGGCGACGACAGATTTATTAATTTTATAGAGTTTTACAGCCCGGGAAGAAACGACGATAATCTTATAAAGCTTATTCTTTCGGTTTATGAATATGTCTGCAGTATACCATTTTATGATGAATGGATAGATAATTCAATCAAAGCATTTTCTTCGGGTGAGGATTTTGACAATACTCCTATGGGAATTGAGATCAGAGCCGAGCTTGATAAAATACTTTATTCTGCAATCTCAAAATATGCTATGGCTATTGAATTTACTGAAAGCGATGAGGGACTTTCAAAACAGACAGATACATATAAAAGCGAGCTTAATCAATTTAAAAAGGCATATTCGGCTCAAAGCTTCAAAGAAAAAACAGAGATATTAAATACAATCCCCTTTAAAACTCTTCCTGCGGCAAAAAGGGGAACAGATACCTCGGTAAGCTCAGGAATAAGAGACAGGGTAAAAGCTAAAATAAAAGAGTTCAGGGAAGAGTTTTCAACATGGGTGATGCCTGACGAAAAAAATCTCGATGCTCTTAAAATGTTTTTTGAGCTTATTATGAAATTCGATGAGTTTTATAAGGATAAAAAATACCGCAAGGGTAATATTTCTTTTATGGACCAGGAGCATCTTGCCATAGAAATTCTTGAAAACGACGAAATTTCCGCCGAGCTTAAAAACAAATATTATGAAGTTATGGTGGATGAGTTTCAGGATACAAACAGTGTTCAGGATTATATTTTTGAAAAGATAGCAAAAGAAAACAATTTGTTTACTGTAGGAGATGTAAAACAGAGTATTTATCGTTTCCGTCATGCAGACCCATCCGTTTTTACAGCGAGGATAAATAAGGGCAAAAATTCTTCGGATACCGAAACAATATATCTTAACGAGAATTTCCGTTCTTCAGATAATGTAGCTTCTTTTGCCAATCATATTTTTTCATATATAATGAACAGGGAAACCTCTTTTACCGACTATCGCGAAACCGATTTGCTTATTCCCAAGAAAAATGCGGTGTCGGATATATATGCTCCCGAGGTTGTTTTATGTGATGCATCAGCATCTGCAGAAGAAGGGGTAACATCGGGCGAAGCGGCATATATAGCAGAAAAAATAGAAAATATAATTCTCGACAGGGATTTTCTTATCGGTGCGGAAAAAAGAAGAGTAAAATATTCGGATATAGTCATATTAACAAGAAGCTTTAATGAAAAAACATTAAAATTCTTATCCGAGCTTACAGAGCTTGGTGTGCCCTGCAGATACGACGATAAAATCAATCTTTTTGATACTGCGGAAATCAAAACCGTGCTTGCACTTTTAAAGGTTACCGATAATCCGCTTGATGATATTTCTCTTATCGCGGTACTCCGTAATATTTTCAATCTTTCGGATGCAGAAATTTTTGAAATGAGAAGAAATTGTCCGAACAGGGAATTTTATGAGGTAATAAAAAAGGAAAGAGCTGATATTTATAACTATCTTAAAGATTTAAGACTTTTCGGAATTAAATATCCTCTTTCGGATGTGGTCGAAAAGATATACGACGATTTTCTTCTGCCCGAAAAATGGACAGCTATGTTTACCAAAACAAGAAAAGATAATCTCATGAAGCTTTTAAACCTGGCTTCTGAGTTTGAAGAAACAGGCTTTAAGGGTATAAGCGCATTTATAAAATATATTGATAAAATAATTTCCACCAAAGAAAAGCTTCCGTCATCGGATAACCTTTTTTCTTCGGATAATGATTATGTAAGGGTTATGACGGTTCATAAAAGCAAGGGACTTGAATTTCCTGTTGTTTTTCTTTCGGGATGCGGAACAAAATTCAATAAAAGAGATATGGCAGACCCCGTTCTTACAGACTCCGCACTTGGCGTAGGATGTATGAATATCGACTTGGAAAAGAGGATAAAGACTTCTACTTTATTCAGAGATATAATTGCAAAGAAAGAGCTTTGCGAGATGCTTTCGGAGGAAATGAGACTTTTATATGTTGCACTCACCCGCGCCGAATATAAGATTATAGTTACGGGAAGTGTGAACAACCTCGCCAAAAGACTTGAAGCATATTCAGACGCTACATATAACTCCCGCTTTAAGCTTTCCTATCTGGATTTTCTCAAAGCAGGATGTTTTCTCGATTTTATTATGCCGCCTTTGATGTTTGTTCCGGGGATTTCGGATTTTGGAATTAATATTCCGCTTGAGCTTAAAGACAGCTCTGCGGATATAAATGTTAAATTTTCGATATATGATAAAGAGGGCGTGAAAAAAGAGAAAGAAGAGGAAAATTTAAGTGAACTCAGATACGAAATACCCGATATGAAATACGAAGAAACAGCACGGGTGTTCTCATATGAGTCCCCTTATATGAATATGCCTAAAAAAATCTCTGTTACTGCGCTTAATAATATGAACGAAAATTCCTCTTTTGTTTATTCGACGGCGCCTGAGCTGTATGTTCCGGATTTTAACGAAAATGCCAAAATGAGTGTTAAAAGACGGGGAACAATGATTCATTATATTTTCGAGAAAATAAATCTGGAAAAATTAAAGAACGGGAAAGATGTTCTCGGTGCGGTTGAAGAGCTGATGCAGAAAAATTCTGTTGTGTTTTCAAATATAACCGTAGACGATTTAAGAAAAGTTGAAGAGTTTTTCAAAAATCCCATCGGTATAAAAATGCTCCGCTCGAATAAGATTTTAAGGGAAAAAGAATTTTTAATCCAGATGGACTCAAAAGATGTCTACGGCGGCAGGGCAGGTAAAAAAATAACAGTTCAGGGTATAATCGACTGTTGTTTTTGGGATAATATGGGTGAGCTTTGGCTCATAGACTATAAATATACAACCATGAGTGAAGAAAAAATTAAAGAAACCTATAAATATCAGCTTGAGCTTTATAAAACGGCACTTTCAAAAATTATGAATGTAGATCCGTCGCATATTCATTCAGTTATATGGGATATAAACCGTTCAGTTTCGTATAAAATTTAGTTTTTTCTTTACTTTTTATAACAAATGGATTATAATGGAAGGCAAGGTGGCTTTAGGATGAGTAAAAACTCTCAACGAAAATTCGGATGGCTTTATCCGTTTGTTGTGCTTTCATGTTTCTTTGTGTCATTTTCGTTTTCGGCTTATATTTTTATGAATTCTTCCAATCTTGTTTTTTCAAAAAACGAGGAAGAGCTAAAAAGCCTTAACGAAAGTCTTTCCGAGAAAGAAGCCGAGATTACCGGTCTTAAATTTCAACTTGAAAGATATAAAACACTTTATGAAAACGAGCTTTCAAAAGCCGAACCCTATGAAATAACAAAATAATAAAGGAGAATGTTTTATGGATATTGCAAAGCTTTTATCTGAAAACCACACAATCGGTCTTATTCTTTATATCGTTTTCTTTGCGGCTGTATTTTATTTTATTTTAATCAGACCCCAGAGAAAAAAAGATAAAGCATATAAAGACCTTTTAGCATCTGTTGAAATCGGTGATGAGGTTACTACTATCGGCGGTTTCTATGGTACTGTTTCCAGAATCAAAGACGAAAAAATCGTTATCGAAGCGGGAACAAATGAAAAAACAAGCCTTTATGTTTATAAATGGGCTATAAAGGATGTAAAGAAAAAAGAACAGGCTTAAGAAATGTAAAAAAAGCGGACAGGTAACTGTCCGCTTTTTAAATTAGGAATTAGGAATTAGGAATTAGGAATGAAGGTGTTCAAACAACTTATTTCTCTTTATAATAAAGCATACAATGACAATACCCCTCAAAATCGGGGTCTTTTATCTGATTTTTAAATTCTTCGCACATACATTTGTTTTCTTCGCTTCTTTCAAGACGGCAGGGGCAATATCCTCCTGTTTTTTCAAGTCCTTCTTTTATTGCTTTTACAATTTCACTATCCGGGTTTAATGTAACTTTCATATTAACACTTCCTTTTAATATTATTATAAAGTATATTATTTCAAAAATCAATCTCGTAATATAAAAGAATTTGTCGAACGATTTTTCTTTACAATTTGGAAAAATTTGGTTATAATGAGTTTGTAAGAAAAAATACGGACGGTGAGAATATGCCTGCAATTTTAAAGCTTGATGTAAGAGACAGGCAAAGACTTTTAAATATACCTGTTGGAAAGATTGTTCCCAATCCCGACCAACCGAGAAAAACCTTTGATGAAGGCTCGCTTTTCGAGCTTGCCTCCTCAATAAAAGAGCATGGAATTCTTCAGCCTGTAACAGTAATAAAAAAAGGCGAGGAAGAATATCAGATTGTTGCGGGGGAAAGGCGTTTTCGTGCGGCAAAGCTTGTTGGCTTAAAGGAAATTCCCTGCATACTTCGTTCCTTTTCGGAGGAGCAGGCGTATGTTTTATCGGTTATCGAAAATATTCAGAGAAATGATTTAACATATTTTGAAGAAGCATTAAGCTATGAAAAATTGATGAATGAATATCTGTTCACTCAGGAAAGGCTGGCAAAAAGACTCGGAAAAACCCAGTCGGCAGTTGCAAATAAGCTAAGACTTTTAAAAATAGAGCCTGAGCTAAGAAGTTATTTTATCGATAACAATCTAACAGAAAGACATGCAAGATGTATTTTAAAGCTTAACGATACCGAACAGAGAGAAAAAGCTCTTAAAATGATAATTTCGGGCAATCTTAATGTTGCACAAAGCGAAGCTTTGATACTCGAAATGAGCGAAATTAAAAAAAAGGAAGACAAAACAAAAGAAAAAGGACAAAGATGTGTAAAATTATTTAAAGATATGCGTATATTTCAAAGCACAATTAATCATACTATTGATGTAATAAAAAAAGCCGGTCTTTCGGTAATAGCAGATAAGAAAGAAACCGGCGAGTTTATTGAATATGTGATAAGAGTAAATAAAACATAGATATATCAGACGAAAGTCTTTTATATACCAACAAATCGGATTTTTATAATCCTGGTTTGTACCCCCATTCTCCATTTTATAAATTCCCTCTGAGACCCCTTACTCAGAGGGAATTTAAATATTTCTCAAACATAATTCCCTGTTTTTCGGGTCCGTTTAACCGTTTTGTTTCCAAAACGGCTTTATATACAAAATCTCTTGTTTTTATAATTGCATCGTGAATTTCTTCGCCCCTTAAAATATATCCGCAAAAAACGGAGGAAAATACATCTCCTGTTCCGCAGTATTCACAGTCAACATAATCGCAGTCTATAATCTCTGCGTTATCGTTAAATCCGTTTATGATTTTTTTCGTTCCGTCAGAGTAAGGAACCCCTGTTATTATAATTTTGCAATTAATTCCAAGGGTGTTAAGACGGGCGATAAGAGAATTGCATTGTTCTTTTGTAACCTTGTCTATATGAGGAAGTCCGGCAAGAAGACAGGCTTCTGTAAAATTGGGAGTGATTATATCGGCAAAAAGACAAAGCTCTCTCATTTTCTTAACCGTTTCCATGGTAAAAGGCTCGTATAACTTGCCGTTATCAGCCATAACGGGATCGGTTATAATAAGATTTCCATCAATCTTTTTTTTCATTACATATTTTTTAACAATATCAAATTGCTCTGAAGTAAATATATAACCTGTAAAAACCGCATCTGATTTTACATTTAGACTATCCAAATGCGAAAGACAGGAAGATAAGCTGTCTGTCATATCGGTAATATGCGGATTTTCAAATGCAGTGTGGGCGGAAAGATATGCCGTTAAAACAGGACAGACTTCAAACCCCATAGCATTTAGAACGGGAACTGCAACCGTCTGGGAGCATTTTCCGAATACAGATAAATCATTTATTGAAATAATTCGTTTTAAATTATCAGACATTTTAATTCTCCTTGAACCATTGTAAAATATAGTATATATTTTTATAAAATATATGTCAAATATTTTTTATTGCATCGGGATTATATAAATGCTATAATAAATATGGTGATAAATATGA
>JAZOOC010000044.1:0-2315 GCA_045654825.1 Clostridia bacterium
GGCAGATTGTGAAAAAGGAAGTTATATTTCGCGAAAATGAATGCAGACAGTACGATGGTACGGCAAGGCTCATTTTCGCGAAAAGTAAGAAAAAGTCAGGAAAATTTGATGTTTTCCTGACTTTTAATCTGACAGTATGCCTATACTGTCATTCGCTCCTTAGGCGACGCTTTGCTACCTCAAGGAGAAGCCTTTGGTTCTTGCGGTAGAACGACTTTTTCGACTGTCGGGGTTCAGGAGCTAATAAGCTCCTGAACTGATGCGGTTTATTGCATTTAAGAAGGAAAAAATTTCATTCTTTGTATTGAAATAAGAAAGACTTGCTCTGACTGTCCCGCTTTTTTCGGTATTAAGTCTTTGATGTGCCGGATATGCACAGTGATATCCGGGTCGTACTGCAATACCGAACTTGGAATTTAAAATATCTGCAACAGAACTGCTTTCAATATTTTTTATATTAAAAGATAAAAGATTTGCAATTTCATTTAAATTATAAGGAGTGTATATTTCTACACCCTTTATAACAGACAGTCCCTCAAGCATTAACTTAAGAAGATAGTGTTCTTTTTCCTGTATTGCAGAAAAACCTTCTGACAGAACAAATTTTATACCTTCAATAAGACCGCAGAATCCGGGGCAGTTTAGAGTTCCGCTTTCAAAACGGTCAGGCAGATAATCGGGATTGTTAAGATTTTTGGAATCGCTTCCGGTTCCACCCTCAATAATCGTGTCGGGAAATACCGATGGTGATATATAAAGTGCACCCGTCCCCTGAGGACCGTAAAGTCCTTTGTGACCGGGGAGAGCAATCATATCATAGCTATTGCAGTTAATATCAATAAACCCTGCGCTTTGAGAAGCATCGATAAGCAAGGGTATTTTTTTGTCGTTAATTTCCGATATTTTTTTGATATCCTGAATGATTCCGTTTACATTGGATGAGTGGTTTATAACAATAAGAGCGGTGTTTGATTTGATTTTGTTTTTAATTTCCTCGCTTGTTACTCTGCCGAAACGATCTCCTTCAACTATTGTTATATCAACACCTTTAATTGCATTAAGAGGTCTTAAAACCGAATTGTGTTCCATAGCTGTTGTTATAACATGAGAGTAAGGGCGCACTATACCTTTTATGGCAAAGTTTAAAGCAAAGGTAGCATTGGGTGTAAGAACAAATCTTTCCGGACTTGAACTATGAAAGAGAGTGGCAAGCATCTCTCTTGCCTCATAAATTTTATTCATGGATTTCAAAGAGAGGGTGTGCGCCGAACGCCCGGGATTAGCCGGAGCGGAAAGTTCTCTCTGAACAGCTTTTATTACAGCAGAAGGCTTTTTTCCCGTAGTAGCCGCATTATCCAGATATATCAAGGAGAAATGTTCCTGTATCCGTTTGGTGTTTCTTCAAAAAATCCTTTAACGGCAATGTTACTGTTTTCAGTAACCTTTATAACCTCGTCAAGATGTTTTTTTCTGAATCTGAGGCAATAGGCACAGCCTTTGGTTGATAATGTTGAGGGTGCGTGCATCAAAGCCGCGTATCCGATTTTTCCGTCAAGAATTTTTTTTATTCTGTTAGCATAGGTTATAGATGAAAAAACAGCTAAACAATAGCTCATATTAAAACCTCGTTTCAATTAACCTTCCGATAATATTATATGTGAGTTTTATAAAATGGTTTTTAAATTCAGCTGTTTCTTTTCGGTGATATGTTTTGTAAAATAAACAAGTTTATATAAGGTTTCGAAGAATTCGTCGTATTCATCAATATCAAAATGAGAGGATAATACAGCAAATTGTTCGTTTATAATATCAAGTTCATTATGTTCTGTTTCAAGCTGAATAAATACCTCGTTTTTCTCCCATTGTTTTTTAAGAGAGCTGAAAGTTTCTTTTGCGGTTTTAAGCTCGTTTTTTGAAACATATATCTGAATTTTTTCAAGCTTTTCAAGCATGCTTTCTGTAAGACTGTTAAGATATATGCTATATACGGTACAGAAAATGGATATAAGAATTATTATAACAAGGGCAACAATAAGCATTTTCAATTATTTTCACCGCCTTCAAGTTGTATGAATTTTATGCCTTGATGATTTGCGGTCATAATGAGAATGTTTTTTATATTCAAATTGTGTTTTTTTATTTGTGAATAAAGCCAGTTTTCTTCTCTGTTGATAATTTTGAGATATTCACGGTTAACACTTCCTTTTGTAACAACAGGAAAGGATAAGTCTTCTTCTTTAAGATTTAACTTCATATCTTCCGAACTTGGGGGAGTTTTCATCTTTTTTTGAATAAAACTGACCTGACCGTTTGTT
>JAZOOC010000045.1:0-5029 GCA_045654825.1 Clostridia bacterium
TTTGAAAGATTTGAAAACATGCTTGGTTTGGGTAGCAGAGGAAAAATAGATACTTCTACATTGCTTAGGAATTCAATGAGAGAAGTAGGATGGGAATATTTTTTAAATCATCCTCTATCAGGTTGCGGAGTCGGTAATTCAAGGTATATTGCGGGAGAAATGTTGGGGCATTTTACATATCTTCATAATAATTTTATTGAGCTTTTAGCTTCCGTGGGATTATTCGGCTTTTTAATTTATTATTCGATGTATGCTTATATTCTTATAAATTTATATAAGATTCACAAGAAAAATAATAATCATAAAGCTATGATATTATTTGTAATTTTAGCAATTCAATTTATTTTAGATTATGGTATGGTATCTTATTATTCTAAAACTACATATATTTATCTAACATTGGGTGCGGCGGAAATTTTTATAGAAAATCAAAAAAATAAGGAGCCAGGTGAAAATGATAATAAAAAAAATAAAAAAAGCATTAAAAAATCCTAAATTAATTGTGTCGTTTTTGTTGAATAAAAAAACCATCGCAAAACTATTTCCGGATAAAGTATATCTTAGGCTTAAGTATTGTCTTGAGATGGGTAAAAAGCTTAATTTGAAAAATCCTGAAACCTTTAATGAAAAGCTTCAATGGTTAAAGCTATATAATCGTAAACCTGAATATACAATGATGGCGGATAAGGTAGAAGTAAGAAAATATATTGCAGAAAAGCTTGGCGAAGAATACTTAATTCCTTGTCTTGGAGTATGGGATAATCCGGAAGATATAGATTTTGAATCCTTACCAAATCAATTTGTTTTAAAATGCAATCATAATTCAGGAACAGGAATGATTATCTGCAAAGATAAATCTAAGTTAGATATTAAAAAGGCAAAAAAAGAATTAAAAAAAGGTTTGAAAGAAAATTATTATCTTTTAAACAGAGAATGGCCTTATAAGAATATTAAGCCAAGAATTATCGCTGAGAAATATATGGTGGATGAATCAGGAACAGAATTAAAAGATTATAAATTTTTCTGCTTTGATGGTAAAGTTGAATTAATTCAAGTTGATTATGGAAGATTTAAAGAACACAAGAGGAATCTTTATACATTAGATTGGGAATTTGTTAACGCTCAGATTCAATTTCCGAATGATGAAAACTATATAATCAATAAGCCTGTACAGCTAAAGAAAATGTGCGATATTGCCTCCGAACTTTCGAACGGAATTCCTCATGTAAGAATTGATTTATATTCTATAGAATCAAAAATATATTTTGGTGAACTAACATTTTATCATGGTTCAGGTGTGGAACGATTTTATCCAAAAGAGTTGGAATATAAGTTAGGCGAAATGATAAACTTAGAAAGAGTTGACAATTGATGAAAATTATAATAGGTGCAGATATTGTTCCAACAGAAAGCAATTACGAATTATTTGCAGAAGGGCAAGTTGAAAATTTGCTTGATAATAAGCTTATAGAAATCCTCAATTCTGCTGATTACAGAATTTTTAATTTAGAGGTTCCGTTAACAGATGAAAAAAACGAAATACCTAAATGCGGTCCTAATTTAATAGCGCCTAAAAATGCTATTAATGGAATAAAAAATATTGGTGCAGATTTACTTGCTTTAGCTAATAATCATATTATGGATCAAAGTCAAAAAGGACTTTTTGATACTATAAGTGTATTAAAAGAAAATAACATAGCCTATGTTGGCGCGGGAAAAAACTTATCTGAAGCTAAAGAGCCATATATTATAGAAAAAGATGGGAAAAAAGTAGGTGTTTACGCTTGTGCTGAGCATGAGTTTTCTATAGCTGAAGAAAATAAACCGGGTGCAAATCCTATTGATTTGTTGGAATCTTTCGACCATGTTTATAATTTAAAACAACAATGCGATTATGTGATTGTTTTATATCATGGTGGAAAGGAGCTTTATAGATATCCATCACCGAATTTGCAAAAGGTATGCAGAAAGCTTGTTGATAAAGGTGCTGATTTGGTAATAACCCAGCATAGTCATTGTATCGGTTGTGAAGAAAATTATAATGACGGTAAAATTGTATATGGGCAAGGAAATTTTCTGTTTGATGCTTCAGATAATGAATTTTGGAAAACTTCACTGTTGGTAGAGTTGAATTTAGGAGAAAAAACAGAAATTAATTATATTCCGATATGCAAGGATGAAAACAGAGTTTGTATAGCATCGGATGAAGAAAAAACAGAAATAATTGATAATTTCAATAAAAGAACAGAAGAAATATTACAGGATGAATTTGTGAAAAAAAAGTTTGAAATGTTGGTTGCTTCTTTAAAACAAAATTATATTGATTCAATATATGGAGTTACTCTCATCCGCAGAATAATAAATAAATTAACAAAAAATTGCATTAAAAAAAGAATCACAAAGCGAAAAAAATTAGCATTTAAAAACTTTGTGAGCTGCGAGGCTCATAAAGAAATATTAGAGCATAACGATTTTTTCTTATGAGGTAAATATTATGAGATTGATACAATCATATTACGAAAAACATGGATTAAATTTTCTGATAAATATATATTTGAAGTTGTTTGTTAGAACATCGGATAGAAAAATTAAGTGGTTAAGGTTGTGTGGAGCAAATATTGGAAATGGGACAGCAATTAGGTGTAGTTTGTCTGCGTTTCCGGAGCCGTTTATGATTAATCTTGGTGAAAATGTTTACATTGCAGACGGTGTTCAGTTTTTTACACATGATGGAAGCTTATCGTGGCTTACGCGAAAAATGGGATTAACTGATAAACGAACTGAAAAAATTGGGTTAATAACGGTTGGAGATAATTGTTTCATAGGTGCACGAGCAATGATAATGCAAGATGTAAATATTGGGAAAAATTGTATTGTTGCGGCAGGTGCTTTAGTAAGCAAAGATGTGCCGGATGGTTCTGTTGTAGGTGGCGTTCCTGCTAAAACAATTTCAACCATAGATCAATATTTGGAACGAAATAATCACAGAAAAGATTATACTTGCGGATTGAGTTATTATGATAAAAGGAAATACTATGAAAAAAATTCAGCAGAGGAAACTGATAATGAAAAAAGTGTTGATTGTATCATGTAACGGATTAGGGAATGGCGGAGTACAAAATGTTTTTATGAATATAGTAAGAACATTGTCCGGTAAATATCATTTTGATGTATTGTTGTTTACCGAAGAAAAACGGTTTTATGATGATGAATTTAAAAAATATGGTGACATTTATCGTATACCTCATAAAAAATCCAGAATTGATTTTTATCTTCGCTTTCCTCGGATATTTATAAAAAGTTATCGATTGTTAAAAAAAGGTAAATACGATGTTATTCATTGCCATAATAATTATGAAAGCGGCATATGTATTTTAGCTGCCAAATTTGCGGGAGTCAAAGTCAGAATTGCTCATGCTCATATGAATATTGAAGGGAAAAGCAGAAATTTAATTAATTCATGGTTGAATAAGTTTTACAAAGGATTGATTTGCAAGTGTAGTACTCACATGATTGGGTGTTCGAGTAAAGCTGCTGAAAGTTCATTCGGAAAAAACAAAAAAGTTTCGGTTATTGTTAATCCTATTGATTTAAATAAATTTAATATAAGAACCGTGAAAAAAGACAACTTTATTAATTTTATTCATATAGGAGCATTTACAGATATAAAAAACCAAATATTTTTATTGGATGTTTTCAATGAAATAAAGAAAGAAAATGATAATGCTACTCTTGTTATGATTGGATTTGTCCATAAGGCAGATTATTATCAAAGTTTGTTAAACAAAATTAATGAATATCAATTGGAAGACTACATAAAAATTCTTCCTTCGGACAGTGATATTCCATCTTGCTTGCAAGAAGCTGATTATATGATATTTCCATCAAAAAGTGAAGGGTTAGGGATTGCATTGTTGGAAGCACAGGCTGTGGGTGTTAAATGCTTTGTATCTTCAACGGTTCCCGAAGAGGCAAATGCTGGGTTGTGCCAGTTTTATGATTTGGAATGGGGAAGCAAGGTATGGGCAGAAAAAATTTTAGAATTTATAAAAGACGATGATAATTCCGCATGTGCAAATATGCAACCTTATGATATCAATAATATTTGTAAGAGATATGACGAAATTTATAGTTCGGGTGGTAATAAGATATGATTGGACTTCTTACTTTCCATAATGTAACTAATTATGGTGCTGTCTTGCAAGCTTATGCCTTGCAGCATAAAATTAATGAACTTGGTTATGACAGTGAATACATAAATTTTTCTTTCAATCCTGCAAAAGCTTCTAACAATCAGAAGTCAAAAAAGAATATTAAATATTTAATAAAAAAAATCAGACACCCGTTAAACATTTTAAATGGTAGAGTAAAAGCTAAAAAATTTCGGGAATTCAGAAATAAATATATTAAAATTTCTAAAAAATCTTATGTTGGCGATTCGGGTATTATTGTTTGTAATGAGTATGATAAATATATAGTTGGAAGCGATCAGGTTTGGAATTTTGCTATAACCAATACGACTGAAGCATATTTATTAAGTTTCGTGCCGGATGATATTCCAAAATATTCTTATGCTTCAAGTATAGGTTTGGAACATATTACGTCAGAACAGAAAGAAATCTTCAGAAAATATCTTAATAGGTTTAATTTAATTTCTGTGCGCGAAGAACAAGCCAAAAACATATTATCTGAAATTTCAGATAAAGAGATTAAAGTAGTAATTGATCCTACAATGCTTCTCTCAGCGGATGAATGGAAGAAAATAGCCATAACTCCAAAAAAGGAAAAATATATTTTGATATATGCAATGGCTGATTCTGACGGATTGATAAAACAGGCTAAGAAACTGTCAAAAGAGAGAAGAATTCCGATTTTAGCAATTGGGTTAAAAAAGAAATATTCAGGTGTTAAAAATCTTTGTTCTGTCGGACCTGAGGAATGGCTCGGTTATATATCTGAAGCAGAGGCTGTTATAACAAACTCTTTTCATGGAACATCTTTTTCATTGTTATTTAACAAAGAGCTTTAT
>JAZOOC010000046.1:0-18000 GCA_045654825.1 Clostridia bacterium
TAGACGGCGAAAGTAAAGGACATTACAGACTTGCTCACTATCGCGACAGAAACTGTGAAAATTATCCTACACACGAGCTTGGACCTATTGCAAAAATTCTTGATATAAACAGGGGTAACCGTATGGTTAAGCTTGTTTCTGTTGCTTCCAAATCTGCAGGTCTTAAGAAATATATAAACGACAGAAAAGATACTGTTGAGCCTAAAGAGCTTGTGGGAATGGAATTTAAACAGGGTGATATTTTCGATACATTAATTACCTGTGAAAACGGAGAAACAATTTCCATAAGACTTGATACAACTCTTCCCAGATTTTACAGCCGTGAGTTTACCGTAAGAGGTACTGCGGGAATGTATGAAGCAAATACAAATACAGTATTCTTTGATGGCGAGCCTGAGATATTTGAAACCGAGAAACAGCTTGCGATATCACTTAATAATGCAGACCGTTTTTACTTTAAATATCTGCCCGAATACTGGCAGAATATAACAAAAGAAGAGATAGATCAGGGTCACGGCGGTATGGATGTTTTCTGTTTCAGAAGCTTCTTTGAGTGTCTTAAAAAAGATTTGCCGATGCCTGTTGATGTTTACGATGCCGCAGCTTGGATGGCAATCACACCTTTAACAGAGGAATCAATAAATACAGGCGGTTTTGTAGAAATTCCCGATTTCACAAACGGAGCATACAAGACAAGAGAAAGATACGACATAAAATAGAGGTATTTTATGAAAAAAACATTGAAAATCCTTGAAAACGAATATTGGTGGGGCGGTTCCTGTATGCAGGGCAATAATATGCCTTTTGATAAAGAAACTTCTCTTAAGCTTGATTTGAGAGGAGCAGATGCCAATATTCAGACAATGCCTCTTCTGATTTCTTCTAAAGGAAGATATATATGGAGCGATACACCCTTTGTATTTGAATTTAAAAAAGGGAAAATTATACTTACGGGAGAAAAATTCGTAATTTCCGATGAGGGAAAAAATTTAAAGGACGCATATCTTCTTGCTTCCAAAAATCATTTTCCTTTCGATAACAAGGAATTAAGAGAAGAGTTTTTCACAACCGCACAGTATAATTGCTGGATGCAGTTCAACTATAATCCTACTCAGGAGGGAGTTCTTCGTTATGCAAGAGGTATTGTTGAAAACGGCTTTGAGCCGGGAATACTTATTATAGACGAGGGCTGGCACGGAAGATATGGTACCTGGGAATTTGATTTGGCAAAGTTCCCCGAGCCTAAAAAAATGGTAGATGAGCTTCACTCTATGGGATTTAAGGTTATGCTTTGGGTGTGTCCGTATGTTTGTCCCGACGGCGAGAGATATGTTAAAAGCCTCGGTGTGGGAAGTGAGCTTGACGGCAGAAAAGTTAAAACCGATTTATATTTAAGATGTGAAGATAATGACATTGCTCTTTCGCGTTGGTGGAACGGAACAAGTGCAATTCTTGATATGACAAAAGAAACAGATGTTTTATTCTTAAAGAACCAGCTTGATACACTTGTTAATGAGTATGGAATAGACGGATTTAAATTTGACGGAGGCTCGGTGGAAAGCTATCTTGATGAAAACTGTGCCAACGGTAAAATAGATAAAAGAAAAACACCTCACGAAAGAAATGAAGCGTGGAACGAATTTGGAAGACAGTATCCGTTCCACGAATATAAGGATACATATAAGGGCGGCGGAAAGTGCGTTATATCAAGACTTTTAGACCGTGACCACAGCTGGACAGGGTCGGGATTAAACACCGTTATCGAAAATTCTCTTGTTCAGGGTCTTATCGGACATCCGTTTATTTGCCCCGATATGATTGGCGGAGGCTCCTGGAATATATTTTTAAGAGGAGTTAAGTTCGATGAAGAGCTTTTCGTAAGAATGGCAGAAGCATCAACATATTTCCCGATGATGCAGTATTCACTTGCACCATGGGAATTCCTTAATGAAGATAATCTTAAAATTTGTGTTAATATGGCAAACAAGCATAAGGAAATTTCCAAAGATATATTAAAGCTTGTTAACGAGTCGAGAACAACCGGAGAGCCTATCGTAAGACATCTCGCTTATGAATTTCCCGATGAGGGATATGAAAAAACAAACGATATGTTTATGTTTGGCAAAGATACTCTTGTTGCACCTGTAATTATAAAGGGTATGACAGAAAGAAAGGTGCGTTTGCCGAAAGGTAAATGGCAGTATATCGACGGTACAGTATATGAGGGCGGAGCAGAAGTAACTGTTCCCGCACCTATAGAAGTATTGCCGGTCTTTAATAAAATATAAAATAAGGTGGCGTTAGCCACCTTATTTTAATAATTTTCTTAAATTGTCCATTCTTTTATCCAACTCTTCGCTTAATTTTGCACACTGTAAAAGTTCGGATTCCATTTGGTTTATATAGGGGAAGTCTTTTTTATATCGTAACTGATGCTCCAGGCTTGCCCATGAGTCCATAGCTATTGTGCGGAGCTGGATTTCAACCTTCATACTTCTTTTTTCTTTTGCAAGATATATCGGAACACTTACGATAAGATGAAGACTGCGATAGCCGTTAGGTTTTGGCTTTTTAACATAGTCTTTTGCCTCTATCAGCATAATATCGTCCTGTTTTAACAGTGCTTCGGCTAAAGTATATACATCTTCTGCAAAAGAACAAATAACTCTTACTCCTGCAATATCGTTAAGATTATGCTCAATTGATTCAAAAGTAAACGGAAGATTTCTCGATTCCAGTTTTTCTTTTATGCTCACTATACTTTTTAATCGTGTTTTAATTCCGTTTATGGGATTTCTGTCGTATCTTAACGAGTATTCCTCGTTTAAAACATTGAATTTTGTTTCAATCTCCATAAGCGCACAACGGTAATATGCCATTAGCTTATTATACTTCTGAAGCTTGACTTCTCCGTCGGAGGAGCGTTCGAGAAGCTCGCTTATATGCTTGTCATAGGCTTTTTTGTTTCTGTCCAATTTCCATTCTCCTTAAGTATAAAAATATTTAAAACTCCTGAGCGGTTAACAGCTCAGGAGTTTTGAAATCATTAAATATCCAGATTGTTCTTTTCCAGATAAGCCTTTATTAACTCTTCTATAATTTCGTCTCTTTCCAGAGATGAAATCATAACCCTGGAATTATTATAGCTTGTTATATAAGTTGGGTCACCAGACATAAGATAACCTACAAACTGACTTATGGGATTGTAACCTTTTTCTTTCAAGGCTTTGAATACGCAGTTAATAATTTCCTTGGGATCGGCTTGTTCATCTTTGGAAAACTTGATTAATCTTGTTTCACTGTTCATATAAACCGCTCCTTTCAATACTTTATATGCTTATAATAAATTATAACGCCGATAAAATCAAGTGTTTTAACACAAATTTAATATTTATCTGAGTTGAGCACCTATGTTTTTCAAAGCTTTAAGAATTTTGTTAACCGTGTTCTGAATTTCTTCATCGGTAAGAGTTCCCTCGGAGGAACGCAGAGAGAATGAGTAAGCAACGCTCTTCTTTCCTTCGGGAATCTGTTTGCCCTGATATACATCGAAAAGTTTAACCGATTCAAGATATTTTCCTGCACCGTCTACTATAATTTCTTCGATTTCGCCTACTGTTATATTTTCGTCAACCAGCATTGCAAGGTCTCTGGTAACTGCAGGGAATTTAGGAAGCTTCTTATAAAGAATTTCTTTTTCAACATTTGAATAAAGGTTTGCAAGGTCAATCTGTGCAATATAAACCTTTTCTTCGATTTCGTATGTTGAAGATACTTCGGGATGAATTTCTCCCAAAATACCGATTAACTTGCCATCTTTATCTGTAATATTTGCAGTTCTGTAAGGATGGAATGTAGGATTTTCTTCTTCTGCTTTATATTTGAGTGCGGAAACATTGAGCTTTTTAAAGAGCATTTCTAAAAGTCCTTTAAGCTTGAAGAAGTCGGTGTTTCCGTAACCGCCGATAATAAGAGTTTTTCTTTCTTCCGGAAGCTTGTCGTTTCCGTTGATGTTAAGATAGATGTTAGCGGTTTCAAATAATAAAACATCTTTATTTCTCTGATTATAGTTTGTTCTTAATGCTTCAAGCATAGAGTGTATAAGTGTAGGACGCATAATTGAATTGTCTGCACCCAGAGGATTTTTAATAAGAACTGTTTTGTAGAGAGCTTCATCAAGTCTTAACATTGAGAAGAGCTTGGGGCTTGTAAAGGAATAAGTATATGCCTCATAAGCGCCTCTTGCTGCAAGAAAATCTTTGATTTTATTTTCAAAAATCTGTGTTTCGGAATATTTACCCTCGGTTATTGCTGCAGATAGGGGAGTTGAGGGGATTTCATTATATCCGTAAATTCTTGCAACCTCTTCGGCTATATCGTTAAAGCAACCGATATCAATTCGAAATGAGGGTGGGATTACAATGTCGTTTTCCACTTTGAAATCAAGAGCTTTAAGAATTTTTATCATTTCGCTCTTTTCAATATCTGTGCCTAAAAATTTATTTATTCTGTCTGCTTCAAGGGGAAGCGATATTTCTTTATCGGGTTTTTCGTTGATATCTATAACTCCGGAAACAACTTCTCCTGCGCCGAGCATTTCAACAAGCTCAAGAGCACGATCTAACGCATCGGGGCATAAGTTCTTATCTATACCCTTTTCAAATCTTGCGGAAGACTCTGTTCTTAAACCGATTTTCTGAGCCGCTTTTCTTACTGAGGGACCGTCAAAGTTTGCAGATTCAAAAACAACGGTAGTTGTGTTTTCGTTAACTCCCGAAAACTCACCGCCCATAACACCTGCAACGGCATTTGCTTTTTCCTTGTCTGCAATAACTAAAATTGAGCTGTCAAGCTTTCTTGTTGTTCCGTCAAGAGTCATTATCTCTTCGTTATCGAAAGCTTTTCTTACAACTATTTCAGCACCCTTTACATAATTAATATCAAAAGCGTGCATAGGCTGACCGTATTCAAGCATTACATAGTTTGTTATGTCAACAATGTTGTTTATCGCACGAACTCCTGCACGGTTCAGTCTTCTCTGCATCCAGAGGGGAGAGGGTCCGATTTTAACATTTTTAACAACTCTTGCCATATATCTGTTTAAAACGGTATCGTCTTTGGCTGTAACTTTTATATAATCTTCAATTTTATCTGTTGTTTCTTTATACTCAGGTTTTTTAAGATTCATAGGAAGAGAAAATGTTGCTGCAGTTTCTCTTGCAAGACCTATAACGCTCATACAGTCAGGACGGTTGGAGGTTATTTCAAATTCAACTATATCTTCTTTGAGACCGTATTCTTCAACAAACTCTTTTCCTACCGGAGCATCTTTTGGAAGAATTAAAACTCCG
The DNA here is from genome assembly GCA_045654825.1 of Clostridia bacterium. Classification (GTDB taxonomy): domain Bacteria; phylum Bacillota; class Clostridia; order UMGS1840; family HGM11507; genus JAZQFU01. The sequence continues at coordinate 5,352 of JAZOOC010000046.1, forward strand.
GTTGATTTTTCATCGTTGATGTTGATTCCGATTTCTTCCTCGGAACACATCATACCGAAAGATTCAACACCTCTTAATTTACCTTTGGAAATTTTAATTCCGCCTTTTAAGTGAGAACCGCATAAAGCGAGCGGAATTTTATCCCCTTCGGAAACATTGGGAGCACCTGTAACAATCTGCAGAACTTCTTCTCCCACATTAACAGAGCAAACCTTTAATTTATCTGCATCGGGATGCTTGTCTATTTTAATTATTTCTGCAATAACAACCTTGCTTATTTCGCCGCATGCTGTTTCATAGCCTTCTACTTTTGAGCCGCTCATGGTCATACCGTGAGCATATTCTTTGGTAGATATGCCTGTTGTATCAACATATTCATTTAACCAGCTTAATGGTAATTTCATTTTTTGTACCCCCTTTTAAAACTGTTTCAAGAATCTTACATCGTTTTCAAAGAAAAGACGCAAATCATCAATACCATATTTTTTCATAACAAGTCTTTCAAGACCGATACCGAAAGCAAAACCGCTGTATACTTCAGGGTCAATTCCGCAGGTTTTTAAAACATTGGGATGAATCATACCTGCACCGAGGATTTCAATATAACCCTCGCCTTTACATACACTGCAGCCTTCGCCTTTACATACGAAGCATCTTACATCAACTTCGGCACTTGGCTCGGTAAAGGGGAAATGGTGGGGACGGAAACGGATAACCGAATCTTCGCCGTATATACTCTTTATGAATTTTTCAAGAGTGCCTTTTAAATCGCTCATTGTTATACCCTTATCTACCACAAGACCTTCAATCTGGTGGAAAACGGGGGAGTGGGTTGCATCAACAGAGTCTGAACGGAAAACTCTTCCCGGTGCTATTATTTTTATGGGAGGCTTATTGTTTTCCATAACTCTTATCTGCATATTTGAAGTCTGTGTTCTTAAAACTATGTTATCCGAGATGTAGAAAGTATCCTGTGTATCTCTTGCGGGATGGTCTTTGGGGATGTTTAATGCTTCAAAGTTGTAATAATCATATTCAACTTCAGGTCCCTCGGCAATCTGATACCCCATACCGATAAAGATTTCCTTAAGTTCGTCTAAAACGGTGGTAAGAGGATGCTTTCCGCCCTTTTCTTCGATAATTCCGGGCATTGTTACATCAATTTTTTCTGCCTTTAATTTTATTGCGGCTTCCATAGACTTAAGCGCAGTAACTTTTTCGTTCAGAACCTCTTCAATAGACCCTCTTACTTTGTTTGCAAGCTCGCCTATTATGGGGCGTTCTTCGGGAGATAGACCTCCCATTCCTTTAAGTATAGCAGTAAGTTCACCCTTTTTTCCTAAAAAGCGAACTCGCAAGCTTTCAATTTCAGAAAGCTCCGATGTTGATGAAATAAGAGCTTTTGCTTCCTGCTCAATTTTTGTAAGCTGTTCTTTCATAATCTTATTCCTTTCAAATTTTACACAATATAAAATAAAAACACGTCCCTGAAAACAGGGACGAATATAATTTCCGCGGTACCACCCATATTCCGGAAAACCGGCACTTTTTTAATTTGATAACGGTGTTTTGCACCGCCGTAACCTACTTTTAGTTTCAGAAACGGAGCTTTGCGGGTGAACTTCAAAGTAATTTTGCCACAGATAAGCTTACAGCCGCCGACTTATCCTCTCTTTGAGACTCAGACTCCTACTCTCCCGCATTCATATTAAAAAATAAACGCTTTGAGCAAATTATATCACAGCTTTTTTAAAATTGCAATAGTTTATTTCATAAAAATAAGGGCAATCAAAAGAATTAAGAATAAATTATCATCTTTTTCTTCATCCATAACAAGAAAAAGAATAATGAGAAGTAAAAGATCATCCGATGCAAACTTAGAAGAAGTGTTTTTACGGCGGACAGAGGTGTTTTCGCCGGTTTTGATTTCTTTTGGAATTATTTTTTCTTCGTATTTCAGATTTTCGTTTTCACAGTTATATGTATCAGACATATTTTTACCTTCCCGATGCAAAATTTATAATCTGGATAAATCTAATGGCAGTATCGATGGACCTTTCTCTGCCGTTTTTCATAAATGGCTTTATGGAGTTCAAAAGACCGATTCTGTAATCGTCTTTTCTGTTTAATCTTTCCATAATGTTTTTCATTTTCATCATGGCTTCAATTCCGTTTCTGGAAAATATATCATTTTCATTAAAAAGAGCAGAGGGGACGGGAGGCGGTGTAATAGCTTGGGGCTCGGGCTCTTTTTCAGATATATTGCCCATTCCTGAAATTAAATCGGTGATTTTTTCTTTTGATTCGGGATTATTTAATATACTCATCAATGATGACATCAAATCATTATCCACTTTAAATCACAACCTTTTTAACTTGTTTAAATCCTTGCCGGCTTTTTCTATAATTCCCATAAGTTCATTTTCGCTCATTTTGGTTATGTTTGAGGCCTCTGCCATTTTCATAAGCTCGGTTTTATCTATGTCTTTTATTTTGTCTATAATATCTTTTTTCTGCCTTTCGGTTAATAAACCGCTTAATTTATCCCTTAATCTTTTTGAAGTTTCGGGGTCAAATCCGTTCATATAACATACTCTCCTTACAAAATCTGCCGATTTATATCAAATTTGTTACCATCGGGGAGTTGAACCCCGATGGTTCATTATATTCAAATCAGTCGATAAAAAGAACAAGAAATACGAGGATGAAGAAAAGAATAGAGCAGTTGCATCCATCGTCTTTATAGTTTTTCATTTTGCAATTTCTCATAATTTCACCTCTTTCGTTATAATATATGCGGTAAATGAAAAATTGCAACTTTACAAATCGGGATAAATGCTTTATAATATATAGGAAACAAATGTAAAGAGGTTTTTTATGAATTTTTTATTTAAACGGCCGGGCGAATATCCCGCACTTACGCTTGCTTATATAGGCGATGCGGTTTTTGAAATATATGTTAGAAGCTTTCTTGTAACAAGAAAAAACGAAACGGTTGCAAAGCTTCATAAAGCAGCAACAGGATATGTTAAAGCTGCTGCCCAGTCAAAATATATGGAAATAATAGAAGACAAGCTTACCGAAGAAGAGCTTGGTGCATATAAACGCGGAAGAAACGCACATCCAAAAACCACCGCAAAAAACGCAGATATAATTGATTACAGAAGAGCCACAGGCATTGAAGCACTTATTGGTTATGTTTATGTGTGTGGGAAAATCGAAAGAATAAACGAAATAATGTCTTTAATAGGTATAGATAATATCGGAGGAAATCTAAATGAACAAAAAATATGATGTTGTTGCGCTTGGTGAAATTCTTATAGATTTTACATATTACGGAAAATCTCCGTCGGGCATGACTCTTTTTGAGCAAAATCCGGGCGGGGCGGTAGCGAATGTGCTTTCAGCGGTTTCCACTCTCGGAGGAACCAGTGCGTTTATAGGAAAAGTCGGCGATGATATGCACGGCAAGTTCTTAACCGAAACTCTTGTTTCGAGAAATATAGATGTATCGGGTGTTCAGGTGTCCGAAGAATATTTTACCACACTTGCATTTGTAAGTCTTAACGACAATGGTGAAAGAAGCTTTTCTTTCGCAAGAAAACCGGGTGCAGACACACAGCTTTCTTCTGAAGAAATTCCTCTGGATATAATAAAAAACACAACAGTATTCCATATAGGCTCACTTTCTCTTACCGACGAGCCTGCAAGAACTGCAACCTTTGATGCGATAAACGAAGCTAAAAAAGCGGGCGCTGTTATATCCTACGACCCCAATTACCGTGCTATGCTCTGGAAAAACGAAGAGGAAGCAAAAAAAGGAATGCGTTCTGTTTTAAAATATGCGGATTTTATTAAAATATCCGATGAAGAAACCGAGCTTGTAACAGGCGTTAAAAATCCCGAAGAGGCAGCAAGAAAGCTTGTTTCAGAGGGGATTTCGGTTGCCTGTGTAACTCTTGGTGCAGAGGGCGCTTTGATTTGCACAAAAGATGGTCTTGTTAAAATAAATCCCGAAAAAGCAACTGTTGTTGATACAACCGGTGCCGGAGATTCCTTTACCGGCGGATTTTTATATAAGCTTACTGCTAACGGAAAAACTCCTGCAACTATCACTTTAAAGGAAGCAGAAGAATACGGAAGCTTTGCGGCAAAGGTTGCAGCATACTGCATAGGAAAAAGAGGCGGTCTTTGTTCTATGCCGACACTTTCTGAAATAGAGGGATAATAATATGTCAGTATATTTTCCGAAAGTATTCGGTTATCTTATTATAATGTTTATATTTATTGCAATCGGTTTTGTTTTAAGAGCTGCAAAGGTTTTGCGTTCGGAAGCATCCGAAAGTATATCAAAGCTGATTGTATGGGTATTTCTGCCATTATATACATTCCGTATGTTAAGCAGATATTTCGTAACATCTGTTATCGAAGCCAGTCTGTCTGTTTTTGTAGCGGGAATACTTGCACTTGCAATTATGTTTCTTGTTTCCCTTATTCTTTCAAGAATATATACAAGAAACAAAAACGAAGAGGGAATATATATCTATTCTTTCTCTGCACCTGATTTCTGTTATCTCGGTTATGCAGTTATCGGCGGAATTTTCGGAGAAAGCGTTCTCTATAACTCTATGATTTTTTCTCTGGGAATTACAGTTTTTATAGGCTCTGTGGGAATTTATCTCATAACACCGAGAAATAAAACAAGCTTTTCTGCTATAGTAAATCCTGTTATAATCGCAACTCTTTTAGGTATGATATTCGGAATGTGTAAAATTCCTATACATCCTGTAGTTAATTCGGTTATAGATAAAGCGAACTGTGTTCTTATGCCCCTTTCCATGCTTGTAACAGGTATGGTTATTGCGGAAAATTCTTTTGTTAAAACATTTTTAAATCATAAAGTGTTTACAGCTTCTCTTATAAGGCTTATTTTAATTCCCCTTATTCTTTACGGAATTTTGAAGCTTGCAGGAGTAAGTGAAAATATTATTTTATGCGCTGTGGCAATTATGGGAATGCCGATGGGAGTAAATACAATTATTTTCCCGAGAGCATACGGCCATGGTGCCGGCCTCGGTGTAGGTCTTGCGATTGTGTCCGCAGTTCTTTCACTGTTTTCGTTACCATTTATATTTAACATATTATAGGAGCATAAAAAATGGAATTAAGCATTCAGGTTTTTAATCAGGTATTGGTAATTTTTATACTTATGGCAGTCGGTCTTGTTTTATATAAAACAAAAATTTTTACCGAAGCGGGAACTGCACAGGCAACTAAAATACTTCTGACAATAGTAATGCCAAGTGTTATAATAAACGCATTCCAGACAGACTTTGATACTGAACTTTTAATAAGCCTTATGTATGCAACACTTGTATCAATAGCTTTGCATATAATAGCAATTTTGCTCGGCAAACTGTTTTTCTATAAGAAAACAGACCGCAATATAATAAATATATTCAGTTCGGTGTATTCAAACTGCGGATTTATGGGATTCCCTCTTCTTACTGCCGTTTTTGGCAAAGAGGGAATACTCTACGGTTCAGCATATTTTACCATTTTTACTATATTCAGCTGGACTCACGGACTATTTATTTTTGCAAAGGATAAGGCGAAATTCGATATTAAAAAAATTCTTTTAAATCCTGGTATTATCGGTGTTGTAATCGGTCTTTTGCTTTTCTTTGCAAGAGTTCGTCTGCCCTATGTTTTATCAGAAAGCGTAAATTATATATCTATGCTCAATACCCCACTTGCTATGCTTATTTTAGGCACGCATATGGCAAAAATCAAAATCAGCGATATTACAGATAAATTTAATCTTCTGATTGTAACTTTAATAAAGCTTGTTATTGTTCCCGTAGCGGGAATTCTAATAGCAAATCTGTTCGGCATAACCGGGAATGTAACAGGGGCGGTAATAATCTCTGCATCCTGTCCTACTGCTGCAATGGCAACTCTTTTTGCTGCACAGAACGGAAACGATGCGGTCTATGCGACTGTAACCGTTGTTATTACAACACTGCTTTCGGTAATAACAATACCCCTTTTAACCCTTCTTATTTAAGAAATTTGGTTAAATAATATCATTGACATAAATTAATTTACCATATATACTAAAAGCGAAAAGGAGAGGTGTTATGGAAAATATAAATAAAGCTTATGAGCTTGCAAAAGAAATGTATAAAGGTATCGGAGTTGATACTGATGAAGCAATAAAAAAATTATCTGAAATCCCCATTTCACTCCATTGCTGGCAGGGTGACGATATTTTCGGCTTTGAAAACGCAACTGAGCTTTCGGGAGGTATTCAGGTAACCGGAAATTATCCGGGCAGAGCAAGAAATCCCGAAGAATTAATGGCTGATATAGATAAGGTATTATCTCTTGTTCCCGGCAAACATAGAATTAATGTTCACGCATGCTATTCAATATCTGATAAACCGGTAGAAAGAGATCAGTTAAAACCCGAGCATTTTGCAAAATGGGTTGAGTTTGCAAAAGAAAGAGATTTGGGACTTGATTTCAATCCTACATATTTTGCTCACGAAAAAGCTGAAATCGCTACTTTATCAAGCGAAAACGAAGAAATAAGAAAGTACTGGATTCGTCACGGTCAGGCATCTATTAAGATTGCTGAATATTTTGCAACCGAGCTTGGAAAACCGAGCCTTGTAAATATATGGATTCCCGACGGTTTCAAGGATATTCCGGCGGACCGTACCGCTCCGAGAAAAAGATTAAAAGCTTCTCTCGACGAAATACTTTCAATAGATTACGATAAATCAAAGGTTTATGTAGCAGTTGAATCCAAGGTGTTCGGTATAGGTATGGAAAGCTATACCGTAGGCTCTCATGAATTTTATATGAACTATGCGGCAGAAAAGGGTATTTTATGTCTTTTGGATAACGGTCATTATCATCCCACAGAAGTTGTATCCGATAAGATTTCCTCAATGCTTCTTTTCTCGGATAAGGTTGCACTTCATGTAACAAGAGGAGTAAGATGGGATAGCGACCATGTTGTTTTATATGATGACGAAACAAGAGAAATTGCAAAAGAAATTGTAATGAACGGACCCCACAAAGTTCTTATCGGTCTTGACTATTTCGATGCAAGCATAAACAGAATTGCAGCTTGGGTAACAGGTATGAGAAATATGTTAAAAGCACTTCTTTTTGCACTTTTAAAACCCAATAAAGAGCTTTCAAAGCTTCAGGACGAAAGGAATTTAACAAAACTTCTTGTTATGCAGGAAGAAATAAAAACATATCCTTTAAGCGCGGTATGGAATTACTTCTGTGCAATAAACAATGTTCCCACAGGCGCAGACTGGTTTGAAGAAGTAGAAAAATACGAAAAAGAAGTTCTTTTGAAAAGATAAAAAAATCTTGACAAATAAAAAATCATATGTTAAAATTAATTCCAAAATAAACGCTGTGATGCGGAATAGTAAGTTAATCTTTTCGCCCAAAGAGAGATGTCGGTCGGTGCAAGACATTGGGGAAAATTTTCAGAACTCACCGCGGAGCGGCTGCCGTGAAATTTAAAGTAGGGGCAGACGGGAACTCCCGTAACAGAGTTAAGATGTGTTTGCATCTAAAGTGCATCCCAAAGAGGATGAAAAAGAGTGGTACCGCGGAAACAATTTGATTTTTACGTTTTCGTCTCTTTGAACCAACATAGAGACGGAAGCGTGTTTTTGTTGATATATATCGAAAGGGGTTTTTAAAATGAAAAAAATTAATATCTCGGATGTTACATTAAAAAAACTTGCAAACGAAAGGGAAACAGCACTTCTGTTTCGTGAAAAAACTGCTGTTGCAGCTTGTGCAGACCAGCTCGGTGCAGATGCGGTTGAACTTGCAGGTGTGAAAAATCTCCGCGAGGATACTATTGTTTACAAAACAATAGCAAAGAATATCCGTAATGCGGCAGTTGTAATTCCCGCAGGCTTTACAAAAGAAGAAGTTTTTAATGCCTGGGAATCTATTAAGGAAGCGAAAAAACCCCGACTGCAGATAGAACTTCCCGTATCCACCGTTCAGATGGAATATACATATCATATAAAAGCAGATAAAATGCTTTCTAAAATAGGGGAACTTGTAAAGACGGCAAAAGAATTGTGCCCGGATGTTGAATTTTCCGCACTTGATGCTACAAGAGCGGATGCTGATTTTCTTGTTATGGCAGTAAAAGAAGCAGAAACAAACGGTGCAACAATGATAAATTTATGCGACGATGCAGGTGTTTCTTTACCTGAAGATATCGCAGATATGGTAAAAGTCGTTAAACAGTCAGTAAAAATCCCTGTATATGTTCAGGTTTCCGACCGTATCGGTATGGCAGTTGCTTCTGCAATTGCAGCGATTAAAAACGGTGCTGACGGACTTAAATGTGCAATGGCGGGAAAAGACATTCTTCTCGCAGGTAAAATTTCAGATGCACTCAATTCATGCTCTGCTCAGATTGGTGCTGTAACAGAGCTTAACAATACCAAAATTCACGCAAGCATAAAAGATATGCTTTCTTCCATAAACCACGAAGAATATGAAGATAAAGAAGTAAGCGAAAAGAAAAAAATACTTCTCGATTCAGACAGCACAATTGAGCAGGTTGCTCATGCGGCTCATATTCTCGGATATGACCTTTCAGAGTCCGACTTTGGAAATGTTCATAAGGCATTAATACAGATTTGCCAGAAAAAAGATGCGGTAGGTGCAAAAGAATTTGAAGCACTGATTGCAAGCACAGCTATGCAGGCTCCCTCTACCTATCATCTTGAAAGCTATACAACAACAAGCAGTAATGTAACCGGTTCAATGTCACAGGTTACACTTAAATATAACGATGAAATCATTTGCGGTGTAAGCGTGGGAGACGGTCCTGTCGATTCCGCATTCCGTGCAATTGAGCAGTGTATCGGGCATCACTACGAGCTTGATGATTTTCAGGTTAACTCGGTAACCGAGGGAAAAGAAGCACTCGGCTCTGCGGTGGTAAGACTCCGCAATAACGGAAAGCTTTATTCCGGTAACGGTATCTCAACAGATATAGTTGCAGCAAGTATAAGAGCATATATAAACGCACTCAATAAGATTGTGTTTGAGGAGGCATAAAATGAAAATTGTATTTTCAACGAAAAATGTAGTTCGTGCATCCTTTCTTGATGTGTGCCGTTATGCTGACGATTACGGTTTTGCAGGCTTCGAAATATACGATGCAATAAAAGAAAGAAGCCACCATCACGACAGTATTCTTCGCCGTGAAAAAAGTTCAGATGCCAAAAGAAAGCTTGTTAACAGAAATCTTGCAGTTTCAGCACTTCGTATACCATATCCATTGGAAAGCGAAGAACTAACTGCGGAAATTTTGGAAAAATATGTTGATATGGCATCCTTTGCGGGAATAGAGAATGTAATTATGCGCGAAGAGGAGGAAACCTCCTTTGAAATATTAAAAGAAAAGCTTTCTAAAGCAATAAAACTTGCTGAAAAATCAGATGTAAACATATTGTTTGAAACAGTAGGTTATCTTTCAGATACCGAAAAGGTAATTGAACTTATAAACGCTTTCTCTTCTGCGGTTATAGGTGCGGCATGGAATGTAAGGGGAACTTATTTCGGTGCGGGCGAAACTGCAGAAGCAACAATAAAAACCCTTGGTGCATATATTAAATATGTGCGTCTTGGAGATATGAAAGACGGAAAAACCGTTCTTATCGGCGAGGGTGAACTTCCCGTAGGAAACCTTGTAAACGCATTGTCTTCTCTTAATTTTGAAGGATATGTATGTGTTGCGTGGAATGACGATATTAACGATCCCGATATTGTTCTTACTCACTTCGCAAATTATATTTCTTCGCTTAAACGCGAAAAGAAAAATTTTGATAAGGTTTATTATAACCGTTCGGGCACAGGAACTTTTGTGTGGAAAAAATATGATGTTATAGATGCGACCTTTTCAGATGTTCTGGATACAATGGCGGAAAAATATCCCGACCAGTATGCTTTCAAATATCCTACTCTTGACTATACAAGAACTTATGCACAGTTTTTAAAAGATGTTGATGAATGTGCAGCGGCTCTTATATCTCTTGGTGTAAAAGCAGGAGACCATGTTGCAGTATGGGCAACCAATGTTCCCGAATGGTTTATAACATTCTGGGCAACAACAAAAATCGGCGCAGTTTTGGTAACAGTCAATACTGCATACAAAATTCACGAAATTGAATATCTTTTAAAACAGTCTGATACTCATACTCTTGTTATGATTGAATACTGCAAGGATATTAATTATAAAGATATTATACATGAGCTTTGTCCCGAGCTTGACAGCTTAACTCCGGGCGAGCCTCTTTATTCCAAAAAACTGCCTTTCTTGCGTAATGTTGTAACTGCAGGATTTTCAATGCAGGGATGTCTTACATGGGAACAGATGCTTTCCCGTTCTTCTCTTGTGCCCAGAGCAGAGGTAAGAAGAAGAGCATCTTTGGTTAAACCCGACGATGTTTGTAATATGCAGTATACCTCGGGAACTACAGGATTTCCCAAAGGAGTTATGCTTACACACAGAAATATTGTAAATAACGACAAAACTATCGGAGACAGAATGGATTTATCAACCGCAGACCGAATGATGATTCAGGTTCCTATGTTTCACTGCTTCGGTATGGTGCTTTCAATGACATCTATGATGACTCACGGCGGAACACTTTGTCCTATACCTTACTTTTCGCCCAAATCATCGCTTGCCTGCGTTAACGATGAACATATAACCTGTTTTAACGGCGTTCCGACAATGTTTATTGCGATGTTTAATCATTCTGATTTCGCAAAAACTGATTTTTCTTATATGAGAACGGGAATCATGGCAGGTGCGAACTGTCCGGCAGATTTGATGCGCCGTGCGGCAGACGAAATGAATATGAAAGAAATAATATCTGTTTACGGACAGACTGAAGCTTCCCCCGGATGTACTATGGGTGAAGTAAATGAAGATATCGACCACCGTGTGGAAACAGTAGGAAGTGCATTCCCCGGTGTTGAATGTAAAATTATCGACCCCGAAACAGGAGAAGAACTCCCCGATGGCGAAAGCGGTGAGTTTGTTGCAAGAGGCTTCAATATAATGAAGGGGTATTACAAAATGCCCGAAGCAACCGCTCAGGCTATAGATGCAGACGGATGGCTTCATTCGGGAGATATATGTATGAGAACTCCTGACGGATATTATAAAGTTACCGGAAGATTAAAGGATATGATTATCCGAGGCGGAGAAAATCTCTATCCCCGTGAAATCGAAGAATTTTATCTTACAAATCCCAAAGTTCGCGATGTTCAGATTGTCGGTGTTCCCGATGAAAGATATGGCGAAGAATGCTGTGCATGGGTAATTCTTCATAAGGGAGAAACTGCAGACGAAAATGAAATGAAAGAATTTGGTAACGCTTCCATTGCAAGACATAAAGTACCAAGATATTTTCTGTTTGTAGATGAATTTCCCATGAATGCTGCAGGTAAAATTTTAAAATACAAAATGCGCGATGAATCGGTGGAAATTTTAGGACTCAAAAAAAATTAAAAAAGCTATTGACAAATTAAACTCGTAAGAGTATAATTGTTTTAAATTTGAATATCACAAAACGACTATGACGAAGACGGTCGGATTGCAAAGCCTTGAGAGAGTTGCCGTTCGGTGCGAGGCAATGGTAAAGCTTTCCAATGACTTATCACTTCCGAGTCGGAGGACCGAAAGCGAAAGCAAGTAGACTCCTTCCGTATTGCTGCGTAAAAGCAAGAGACTTGTTAGAGTCTTACAAAGTGACGGAAAAAATTCCGTAATTTGAGTGGTACCGCGGGTGTAACAGCTCGTCTCAAAAGATATTTTGAGACGGGCTTTTTGTTTTATTCAAAGCCGTCGCAATAATAGACAGACGGAAACGAAAGGAGACAAAAAAATGGATTACAATCTTAAAGAAGTTGCAGGAAGAATTAAAGACCTGCGTGAAGCCAAGGGCTTTACAACCGAAGAACTTGCAAAAATAACAGGTGTATCCGAAGAGGATTATAAAATATTGGAACAGGGAGAAACTGATTTCAGCTTTACATTTATTTATAAATGTGCAAAAGCTTGCGGAGTTGAAGTTGTAGACCTTCTTGAAGGAACAGGCACTACTCTTACTTCCTTTGCCATAACAAGAAAGGGCGAAGGACTTAAAATTATTAAAAAACAAGGTGTTGTATATAACAACCTTGCTCCCAAATTCAAACAGAAGCTTGCAGAGCCTTTTCTCGTTAAGTTTCCGTATCTTCCCGAAGAACAGAATCAGCCGATAAAATTAGCATCTCATAAGGGTCAGGAATTTGATGTTATAGTTAAAGGCTCTTTAAAAGTTCAGGTGGGAAATCATATAGATATTTTAAATGAGGGAGATTCCATTTTCTATAACAGTACAATTCCTCACGGTATGATTGCCGTTTCCGAGGGCGGATGTGAATTTCATGCAGTTGTATTAAATCCCCGTGACGACCTTGTGGGAGAAGAATATCCCGAAACACCTTATGTTTCAACAAAAACTGCAGATAAGGACCATCACGATAAAACTGTTGCAGACGATTTCATCGAATCAACATATGATGAAAACGG